>NZ_SJDU01000459.1 GCF_005518285.1 Brachyspira catarrhinii
TTAATTTTTTTAATATAATGATTATATATGCAATGGTTATTATATCAAGAATATAATTCAGTATTTTGTTCATTAGCTACAATAAAATATTCATGTCCATCTTTTGTAAAATAGTATGTGTTTATAGGAGAATCAAATTTTTTAAGCATTTCTTTTGCTTTATTATATGAAATACTTATATATTCATTTTTTTCTACTTCTTTCTTTTTATCATCATATCTATCTGAATAATCATAATAAGGGTTATCATCTAAACATTCATTCCAAAAATTTGTATTTATAATTGTATCTATGAAAAGCAGAAAATTTTCTTTAGCTTCTAACAGTGTGTTATCTCTGTATATAGTAAACAGTTTATCTTTAGCATTAGAAATTGCTTTTATATATAATTCTTTAGGATTTTCTTTTTCATTATAAAATATATCTTTATCAAATTTTTTAATTTCATCTAATAACTGATTTGCTTTATTTACTGCATCTTTATCAACTTTTTTCATTTTTAAATAACAATTATATTTTATTAATTTTATCATATTTAATAATTCTTTAGAATAAGTACATATTTTATAGCTATACTCTGCATTTTCTAATTCTTTCTTTAAAAGTTCATCTAAATTTTTGAGTTTACTTTCATAGAAAAATTCATCAGTTTTTATACTATCAATATTAAAATTATTCAATTCTTTTTTGTAAAAGTAATATATCTGATTAATATCATCTTCTAATCTATCTAAATTTATAATTTGTTCGCTTCCTACATACTGCGAATTTGATATATATAATATTTTTTCTGTTGCTGCTTCTAATTTTGATTCATACTCATTTTTAAAATGCTGTAATATCTTATCCAATATATTTGATATGTTTGAAAGCTGATTTGATATTTCAGACATATAATGCTGACCAACTACTATGGAAAGTACAGCAAATACAGCCTGAGGTCCTATAATGGCTATTGAATCTGCTTCTTCAAATCCAGCATGACCAATTATTTGTCCTGAAACTTCATCAATAATAGGAGAACCGATAGTGCCATCATTATATTTTATTAAAGTATTTGGATCAACTGTTGCTTTAAATAATTTAGATATTTGAAAATGTTGTAATAATCCTATAACGCCTTGTACTCCAAATTTTGTTGCAGTATCCATTATAGGAGTTAAACTTTTATCGTTTTTATTTATTTCAAAAATTGATGAATTGTTAATAAGTGTTTTATTTTCTAATTCTGTTTTAATATCTGTTAAATCAAATCTTAAATTTGTATTAATATCTATTAGAGAAACTGAATCATTATTTATCAAATCACCATTATTAATATTTAAAGAAGTATCAGAAGTATTAATAATATTTTTAGTATCATTATTTTTACTTACCCTTATTAATATAATAACAAGTAAAATGATTATGATAGTTAAAAAAGAAACTGATATAATTGTAGCCATATAAATAACCCCTAATTATTAATATATTTTTATATTTAATAAAATCATATATGCAAATTATAGTTAAATCAATAGCTTTTATAAAATAATTTTGAAGCTGTTATTATTTATAATTTTAATAAATATTTCATTATTTTTTATGTTATTACTCATATAAAAAGAAAATAGC
>NZ_SJDU01000460.1 GCF_005518285.1 Brachyspira catarrhinii
ATTACTTCATTATTATTTAAGGCTTTAATATGAATAATCTTTTGCTCGATTTTGGCGTTATCAACTCTATTTCCAAAAATAAAGAAGAATTATATAATAATTACTTTCTAAATATTCCAAACGGATTAAAAGAAAACGGCGATTACGCTTATAATAACGATAAAAAATTTACGCTTGGGAAAATTGAAAATGAATTTTTTGATTTTGAACTTGAAAATCCTTACAATAATAAAATAAATAAAATGGCTTTGCATTCTATTAACCAATTAAAACCTATTATTGACGAAGCGAAAAAAATATACGGAAAAAACAGAATCGGAGTAATTGTCGGAACTTGCGAAAACGGAAGCGATGAAACGAAAGATTTTATATTAAACGGTTCGGTAATATACGAAAAAAGAATTTTGATAATGCAAAGTTTAAATATATGTTGCGATTTTATTCAAAAATATTTCGATGTAAAAGGAATTTCTTTCACAATATCCACCGCATGCACTTCGAGCGCAAACGCGATAATATCGGCGGACGAACTTATAAAAAGCGGAATAATAGATGTGGCGATTGTCGGAGGAGCGGATGTTGTAACCGACACAGTTGTCTACGGTTTCGATTCGCTCGATATAGTAGATTATAATAAAATAAATTCTTTTTCAAAAAACAGAAAAGGAATAAATTTGGGCGAAGGAGCGGCATTCTTTATATTGTCTAAAGAAAATTTTATAAATACTAAAGACGCTATAATGTTGAAAGGTTATGAAAGCAATTCGGATTCGCATCATATTACGAGTCCCGACACTGAAGCAAAATCGACTTCGGCATGCATAAATAACGCTTTGAAAAAATCTAATCTAAAAATAAACGATATAGATTATATAAATCTGCATGGAACGGGAACTATTCTAAACGACATAATGGAAAGCGAAACTATAAATAAAGCTGGAGCGGAAAATATTTATTGCAGTTCGAGTAAAACGGCTTTCGGGCATACGATTGGAGCTGCTGGCGCAATGGAGCTTGGAGTTTGTTATTTGGCTTTATCGAGTTTTAATAAAGAGAAAATACTTCCGAGACATTTATACGATGGAGAATACGATAATAATTTGAAGAAAATAAATTTGGTTGCCGAAAAAATTTCTTTGGAAAAATTAAATAATTGTATGAGCGTGTCTTTCGGATTCGGCGGAAGCAATACTTGTTTGATAATAGGAAAGTAGATTATGAAATATCAATTAAAAATTCTGCATAAAGGAAAAATGCTTTTGATAGACGAAATTGAAAATATCGATTTTGAAAATAAAACCATAATTACTTTTGCGACTATAAACGAAGAGAATATTTTTTATGAAACTAACGGAATTCCAAGTTATATATTAGTCGAATATGTCGCTCAAAGTTGCGCCGCGTATAATTCTTATAATCAAAGTCAAAATAAAAACAATAACGATAAAGAAAAAATAGGATTTATTTTAAATATAAAAAGCGCAAATTGTTATAAAGATAAAGTCAAAGCGGGAGAGAAGATTTATATAAAGGCGAAAGAAACTTTAAGAGAATTCGACTAATATATAACTTGGAATTCCGTTAGTTTCATAAAAAATATT
>NZ_SJDU01000461.1 GCF_005518285.1 Brachyspira catarrhinii
CAGTAACTTTTTTAGAAAAAAAATTAAAAACTACGAGCTGTAGCACCTACCCGAACGGTATCGCTTTCCATTATCAAATGCCCCCTGTAAGTGCTGCTGATTACCCAACATCAAACAAAAAATAATTATTCTATTTTAATGTTATCTATATTTTCAGCTATCTGTTCAAAAGTAATTTCTAAAGTATTAAAACACATTTTAGCTGTGTGCATATCTGGAGTAAATCCATTTTTAATTTCTTTATGAGGATGTATATAATTTCTAAACTCTCTTATTACATCACAAAACATTTTCATATCTTGTTTTATCAAACCTACTTCCTTTGATATATCTATAAAATCATCTAATACCCATTTAGAAAAATCTTTATTTTGATTCTTTTTAATAGACATAGTTTTTTTAAATAAAGCATCATTTTGCATAGCACAATTTAACAATACACTTTCTAATATACTACCTGCTAAAAATATAGCTGATAAAGGTATTTCATTATCTAAACATTTTATAAATTCATCAACTCTAACGATAATAGAATTATTTATATCTTTAGCCATATTTAAATTTAGAATTTTTTCTTTGATATGAGAATATTTATTAGTTATACGATTGTTATTAATTAAAATATTTTTTATATTTTCTATTTCTTCATAAGATAATAATTTAAATAAACTCATTAATACTTTTTCTGGATCTGTTTGATATATACAGGTCATATCATTAATAAAATTAAAGAATTCAATATCGGATAATTGACCATTATATTTTAATTTATAATAAAAGTACATTGTACCATTAAATGGATTTATTCTATTACTAACTTCTATCTTGAATTTAATATTACAATCATATTCTATAAAAAATAATACTTTATATGTATTATTATTATGATATTTAATAATCAAATCAATAATTTCTGTTTTTGTTAAATTTATGTTTTCCATTATACTAAACTCAATAACTTTTATCTATTGCCAATTAAAATAATATATAAATACAATACTACAATGAATCAATATTATTAACTTCAATAATAATATCAGCATATATATTCTCACCTATTTTATATTTTGCTTTTCTATACCTATTTATATAATATGAAAGTGCTAATTGAATAGCATTGAATATTACGAATAATAAAATTACAATAATATTACATAAAATATTTCTATCCTGTAAATTAAATTTCATAATAAAATAATATCCAAGACTAATTGCAGAAAAAAAATTCCATATCAATTCCAATACCAATATAAGTATTTTAAAATTAAATGGAAATAATTTCTCAATATATAATAATTTATCATTTGAAATTACAACAGATGATATATTTCTATTTAAAATATATTCTATAACTAGAATATGATGTAAAAAAGAAATTATTTTACTTTTTTTCAAAGTTAAATCATAAAACTGTACAAAAGTTATCAATGAAGATAATATTGAAATACCAAAAATAATAACACTTATTAACATAATAATATTATTATCATTTTTATTTTTTAATAAAAAAAATAAAAATTGAGAAGAAATTGCCAAAGCTGATATTTGTATTCCCCAAAAAAAAGTTAATAGTTTATAATATTCATTAACTTCATTGT
>NZ_SJDU01000462.1 GCF_005518285.1 Brachyspira catarrhinii
ATGCCGAGCCTCGAGCGGTAGAAGAAGCCTACAGAAATGTGATAGACGGAAAAGTAAAATTCAGATATGTGATAGATATGAAGACTTTAAATTGATTATAGATAGACAATAAAGTTTAAAATTTTTTTCATGTTTAATCCTTAAGTTTAAAGGTTGTCCTGTATATTTTATAATTCTGCGGGGCAATCTTTTATTTTATTAAAATTTATTATTAATTAGATTTTTATATCTATTTTTTCATTATACTTTCCAAACCATGACATACTAATTTTATGGCAAGCTCTTTAACTTCTTCCAACGATAACTTTTTTCCGTCCGCTACCCATTGCCTGTAAATAATCGCCGAATTTGCGCCGTAATATGCAAAAATTATATTTTCGTAAGCTTCGTTATCCGAAAAAGCTCCTCTATTGGTTTTCTTTCTATAATCCATAACTTTTTTAACTATTCTGTCGCTTATATTTCTATAACTTCCGCTGCATAATATTCTTTCGTTTAGAGGTTCGTTATTTGCGCTATCAAAAAATAATCCGATTAAATATTTCATGTCTTCAAGATTTGTATAAGAAATTTGTTTTTCCATAAAAATATTTGCATAACCGTCTTGTATTTCAAGTAGTAAATCGTCCAAACTATCATAATGCAAATAAAAAGTTTTTCTGTTGATTTTCGCTCTTTCGGTAAGTTCTTTTATCGTGATATAATCGTAATCCATTTCAAGTATCATACTTTTAAAAGTATTTCGTATAATTTCTTTAGTTTTTACGACTCTTAAATCTTCTTTTTTCTTATTTTCTTTTAATTTCATAGTAAATTATCTCCTTTTTTAAAATTTTACGCCTCATAATTAAAGTATTTGTGACATAAAGGACTATAAATAAATCAAAGTCCCTTGACTACAAATTTAAATTTATTATAATACATAATTAATAAATAAGCAATAGTGAAGAAATAATATACATATAAATAATAATACTCATATTTGAATTATTTTTTTACTTTTGATTAAAATTGATTGTTTAAATAACTAAAATAAAATTAAATTTTACTATTGACTTTAGAGTTAACTCCAATGGTATAATTAATTGTGATAATAAAAAAAATTAAATAAATAGGAGGTCAGAGATGACTAAAACATTAAAAATCATAACTTTATTGCTTGCAAGTTTCGTATTGTTTTCCTGCGGTAATAAATCTAACGCTCAAAACAATACAAAAGAAAACGCGAATATTATGACTGCGGATTTTGAAGACAATTCCATAAAGGCGATTAATATTGCGGCAAACGATAATAATAGCAACAATAAAATTCTTATCGTTTATTTTTCTTGGGGCGGAAACTCGAGGACTCTGGCGGGTTATGCGAGAGAGATAACGGGAGGCGATATATTTGAAATCGTTCCCGCTCAACCTTATCCGAGTCAATACAGAGCGACTACCCAGCAGGCAAGAGAAGAATTAGACAATAATTATTTGCCAGAGATTAAAAACAAAATAAATAATCTATCTTCTTACGATGCGATAATATTGGTTTATCCGAATTGGTGGGGAACGATACCGCAAGTAGTTAAAAGATTTTTGCAAGATAACGATTTT
>NZ_SJDU01000463.1 GCF_005518285.1 Brachyspira catarrhinii
TAATTCTAATTCACACTTGAACGGGCAGGGAATAAAACCTTGTCCGTTTTTATTTTATAGCAAACTGTCATTTTGGATTACTTCGGCTTAGCCTCGTAATGACAATTCTTTTTTGCAATGATAAATTCAACCTGTCATTGCGAGATTTATTTATAAATCGAGACTAAAGTCCGCCTCTGGCGAGCAATCTATATTTTGAAATTGCGCTTTTCTGAATAACAAGGCGGTTTTCTCCGAAGGAGCGCAGAGCGAATCGGACAGTAGTCTTGGGCTTTGCCATCGTTCCTTCTGGACGCCTTGCCGAAAGCACATAGAGTGCGGCGAATGACTAAAATTTTTGTCAATGCAATTAATTTAAATATTTATAAATAATTTCTTAAAATTTAATATTTTTTAATTTTTTGTCAATATTATAATTTATAAATTACTTATTGATAAAAGTAAATTTTTATTTGTCAAAATTATTCTAATTATTTTTATTTCTTTAATAATTAAGAATTAAAAATTTTCATTTGTGAAAATAAATAATTCCTCTTCGGGAGTAAGTATATAAGCCTCTCTATATTTAAAATTTTCGTTTGTGAAAAAATTTGTCCCCATTAAAAATGCAATTGTCGATAACGCGTCCGCTTCTTCGGAGTTTGTATGAACTATCGTAGCGGAAACGGAATTATAAGAAGGAAATCCCGTTCTTGCGTCTATTATATGATGGTAATTCGTTCCGTTTTCCGTAAAATATCTTTCATAATCTCCGCTTGTCACTATAGCGTAATTAGTCGATTTTATTAAAGCCAAATATTTTTCGGAGTTTTCTTCCGAGCTTTCTATAGGATTTCTTATCGCTATTACCCAAGCATCGCCTTTTCGGTTGACTCCGTTCGCATAAGTGTCGCCGCCGTAATCGATTAAATAATTTTCTATATTTTCGTTTTTAAAAATTTCGATTAATTTCGTTATGATATATCCTTTTCCGTAAGCGCCAAAATCGAAAGTCAAATTTTTTCCAAGTTTCAAAAATATTTTATCTTCGTTAGTTATTATATTCAATTTGGAAGAATCTATATTATTTAAAGCTTCGTTAATTTCTTCTTGAGTTGGAACGGTTTGATTTTCTTTTATTCCAAATCCCCAAAGCTCTATCAAACCTCGAACGGTTATATCGAACGAATAATTGAGACGAGAATATTTTAATCCCGTTTCAAATATGCGCGACAATTCTTTTGATATTTCAATTTCTTTTATTCCATCCAAACTTTTTTTATTGATTATCGCGATTTCGCTTTTTTGATTGTAAGGATTTATTATATTGTCAATTCTGTTTATTTCGTTCGTTATTAAACTTATAAGATTATTCATTTTTTTATCGGAAGTTTGCGCGGTTATATTCAAAATCGTATCGCTTATTATAATCGTTTTCCTTATATAGCTTTCTTTATTTATATTTTTACAAATTGAAATAATTATTATAATAGAAATCGCTATAATCGGAATTAATGCGTAAATTTTTTTATTTATATTTTTCATTACAAATTATAAGTTTTTAACCAAATCGTTTATCTTTATAATATCTTTCCACAAATTTTCTACTTTATCTA
>NZ_SJDU01000464.1 GCF_005518285.1 Brachyspira catarrhinii
TATGGCAGATTTATGCAATGAATAAAATAAATGTGTTTTATCTAAAAGCAAATCATTTTGAAGGGCTATATAAAAACTTGTTTAATGTAAATGCGAGCAAGGAAAATATAAAAGCCTCTATCGATTCAAAGATAGAAAGCGCGAAGAAGTCGGATATTTTGCTCATAGACGATATAGACAGCGTGGGATTTTCAAGCGCGGTAAACGGATATTACGAAATATTTGATAATCGCAGAAAAGAAGAAAAACCAATTATTTTATCTTCCAATAAAACCTATGACGATTTACTTAACGGCTTAAAGAACGGAAATAAAAGGCATGAAGCTTCGTTTATAAGCGGTAGAATAACGAGCAGATTATTAGGATTAAAAATTGTGGAAGTGGAATTAAGGCGACTGCCCGTAAAAGTCGGAAGAAATCAAGCCAATCAAAGTTTGGCTTAATGTTAATAATCTGTTAACAATGTTAATAAATTGTTTATAAATAGTTGATAAAAATTGAGGTAATTAAAAATGAGAAGAAAGGCAACAATCCGTAGATGCGAAAAAGCGTATAAAAGGTATCAAAGCAAGAGGTGGAAAGTGTTTAGGGAAATGTATTTAGCCGAACATCCGCTTTGTAAAAACTTTGACGACTGCCATAATTTCGCCGAGCATGTCGACCATATCAAAAGAATTGAAAGCGAAGGCGACTGCCCGCATGTTGCGTTAAAATTGTAAAATTGTATTAAATGTTTTATTATTTATGTAAAATCTATAAAAAATATGATAAATTAGGCATGATTTTTGGCACGGTTTTTGCTTTAAATACTAATACAATACTACTTCTCTTTCTCTTTAAATTTTAAATTTTTCTTTTTCTTTTTTTTGAAACTTAAAAATTTAAATTTTAATTTTAAAAATTAAAAAATTATTCAAAAAAAATCTTGAATTTTTTTAAAAAAATTATTAAAATTATCTCAAAAAATTCTTTCAAAAATCGAATTTTAAAAAACAGCCGATTTTCGCAGTTTTTTAACGGCATGCCTAAAACCATACCATGAAGCCCAAAAAACCGTTAAAAATAGCCTCTACGCTTTAATTAAGGGCATTCAAATTTTGAATTGCGACTGCATTTTTTATCGTTTTTTTATCCTCTCAAAACTAAAAATTATTTTTCAATGCATATTATAGAAAAAACTAATATTACAAAATCGCTTGAAAATTATTAAAAAATTACGGTTTTTAATGTCGCAAAATGAAGCGTTAAAAACCAATTCTAATGTCGCAGAATGTAGCAGGCGACTGCCCGCATGTTGCGATAGAAGAACTAAAAAATCTGAATGAGGATTTGGAAGTTAAAGTTAGATTTCCATGTTATGAGTTTAATGGCTGTAACGTATCTGAAAACATTATAAGCAGCGCTATTTATGATAGGGATAAATATGATGAAAATAAAAGAGTAGTTGTATTGCTTTGGGAAGAATAATGATAAATATAAATGCGACTATTTATTTGAGACATAAAGACGAAGAATACAAAAAAGTTTATGACGCTTTTGAAACCATGAATAAATTTTTAGAAAAAGTAAAAATAGAAAAAATATA
>NZ_SJDU01000465.1 GCF_005518285.1 Brachyspira catarrhinii
TTTTTCCAAAGAAGAAATTTCAAAAAAACTTAATTGCGCTATGACTGAAATCGATATTGTTTTAGATATGGAAAATATAAGAAAATAATATATAATAATTTTAATTAATTTAATTTATTTTTTAAGGAGAAAAAAATGAGTAAATTTAGCAGAGTTTTATGGTTAATATTTGGAATAGCGCTTATAATATCGGGCATTGTCGCGATAAAATATCCGTTAAATACGACAATCACAGTCGCTTATGTTATAGGTTTTTTAATGATATTCTCTGGCATAAGTTCGATATTCTACTTTGTAAGTTTAAGACATTTTGCTGGTTCTGGAATAATCTTGCTTGACGGAATAGTTTCGACTATTTGCGGTATCGTAATAATTTCAAATTTATTAATAAGCGCCGCGGTTATCCCCTATTTTGTGGCAATATTCACGATAGTTCGAGGAGCGGTTTCTATAGCATCTTCGATAGACTTAAAAAAACATGGATACGATAAATGGGGCTGGACATTATTCAGCGGAATACTCACATTAATAGCGGGAATAATTTTAACATTTAATCCTTTACTTGGAGCGTTTTATTTAAGTATCGTTTTAGGCTGCGGATTAATTTTATACGGAATAATAACGATTCAATTATGGTTCGCTTACGGAAAATTCTTTAAATAAATTTATAAACCGAGTTAAAAAATATCGTTGAAGCGGTAAATTTATTCGCCAAATTTTATGACAAAATAAGACTATATATTATTATAAAAAGTTTTTTAAATAAATTTTTTAATAAAAACATATTTTACTATTGAAAAAATCCAAAAAATGACTATACTATTTAAATAATAAATAATAATCTTAATTGAATATGGAGGAATACAATGAAAACAAGGATGCTGAGCTTTATTATTTTATTTGTATCATTTTCAACAATGATATTTGCGCTCGATGAAGGAATAAGAGTTCCGAGTAATCTGTATAAGGTTGATGATTTTTATAGGAATATAGAAATGTATCATACCGAAAGGGGTGTTTCAACTTTAACAACCGTATGGGGATATATAATATATACGAATGTATATTATAGAAACAATCCTAAATCATGTTGGTTAGTATTTGACTTGAATTCCGATACCAACGATGCGAATTCGGGATTTAATTCGGTTATATTTTATGATAAAAGCGAAAGCAATAGCGTTACTATAAAACTTAATTCGACTGTCGACAGAGAAAGATTATTTACCGATAGCGACGCTACTATTCATTTAAGGAAGTTAAAATCTATAGTAAGAAAGCAACATAGATTGTCCGATAATGAAATAGATTCTCTGATTAAATTAATTGAAGATAATAAATTTTCGGTAAATGTAAGGTTTATCATCAATAGAAATAATTATTATCCTCTAAATAAAAACGACTTCAATAGGAATCAAGCTAAAGCTTTATACGATTTGTTAAAATTCTATAGAGATATTAAAAATAAGTAACGCTATAAAAATAAAGAAAAATTTATTTTAGATTATTTAGATAAAAAACAACCCCGCTTATGCGGGGCTTTTTAATGCTCCGAGAACAGGGCTCGAACCTGCGACCCGGT
>NZ_SJDU01000466.1 GCF_005518285.1 Brachyspira catarrhinii
ATTATTAATAAATCCCCAAAATCTATTATTCTGCAATGTATTTTCTATATAATCCACACTTTCCTGCTTATATACAGAACCTCACATAACATATACAATCAATTTAGTATATTCTGCTACTTTATAAAATTCATAAGGTTTATCCACCTGCATCCTATAATCAGCATAATATGTTCTTTTTTCCATATTTCCGATATGTTAAGCCTACATTTGATAGGGCTTGTAACATTGTTTCTATTACAAAATATAATAAATAAAATTAAAATAGTGATTATACAAAATATTTTTTTTCATAACTATATTTTACTATTTCTTATATTATTTAATATTCTTTAATTTTTCCATCTTTATCAAATAATACAGGTATTTCTTTAGGTGTATAAGGCTTATCATTCGCTGTTTCATACATTTTTGATGCCTGTACTGATGAGACTTTAGGAGTTGTAATATTTATATAAGTTGGATTATTACCTATATAAGTATCTTTGTTTAAAGCTACCTGATATCCATTACCTAGATCTTTTATTACCAAGTTGCCTGATGGCTCAATACTTCCGCTATAAGCTACTGCTGCTCCTGGAAATAACGATATAGTAGATTCTGATGGTTGGATCTGTAGCTTAGCTCCTGCAACTTCATTATTTTTTAGTCCTTCAATCCATTTTAATAATAAATCTTCCCAACTAGATGATCCTATAAAACTTACATTATTCAAAACTCTACTATAATCTTCAGCTGATGAGTATTTTGCTATATTTTGAAATACAGAAGAGTTATTACCATTTCTTTTATAAAGCCAATTCACAAATACTGATACTGAAGGATAATTGGCAAATATATTATTTAGAGGAAGATTCCAAGTGTAGAAACAATAATAACCGCTCATATGATTATTAAATTCGTTTATTCTTGAACTAACTATAGTTGGGCTAAATAATATAGATGTGGATTCTGAAAGAGCTTCATTAAGCCAAGTTGATATTTCTCTTCCATTTTCTATATAATTAACATTAAAATTAATTAAATGCTGAAATTCATGCTGTATTGTACCAGACATATACTCAGGATCTTCATTAACTTTTTTTATATCCATATATAATATCTCAGCATTATTATTTTGATTCAATATTAAATCTGCCCCATAAAAATAACCAGTAGTAATAGAACCTGAATAACTAGCATTCAATTCTAATAATAAAATGATAATTTTACCATTTTTATCAACATCTGTATGTTCTCCATATATTCTAACCTCTTCATCATAATTATTATTAAATTCATTTGCTATATAATTCACACTTTCCTGATTATATCCAGAACCTTCCTTAACATATACAATCAACTTATCATATTCTGCTATTTTATAAAAATTATAAAGTCTATCTCCCTGTTTTCTATAATCAGCGTAGAAATATCTATTTTCCATACTCATATTAGGATATGTTAATGAACTGTCAAAATTAATTCCTAAAACATTTGACAATTTTTGACAAGAAGATAATAAGAAAGATAATAAAAACAATATAAAAAATATTTTTTTCATAACGATTAATTTGTTTCTTAATTTTAATACGATTATAT
>NZ_SJDU01000467.1 GCF_005518285.1 Brachyspira catarrhinii
ATACGCTGTTGCCAAAGCTTATGAGCGGAGAGATTAAAATTAAATAATTTATTTGACTTTATATAAAATAAATATACACTATATACTATACAGTATAGGAGTTCTATTTATGAAAAAGTATATGCATGAAAGTGATTTTGAAGTAACCGTTATTGAGATGATTCAAAATCTTGGGTATGAATATTATTATGGCGGGGACATCAGAGAAAATTTTCCCTCTATGAATAATACCAAAAATGTTGTTATCACTGAAGTATTATATAAAGCTCTTAAAAAAATTAATCCAAACGTTTCAGATAAGGCTATTAATGAGGCTCTAAGAAAAATTACTAATCTTGAAGAAATTAATTATATAGACAAAAACAAAACATTTCAAAAATATCTTTCATTTGGAATAGAAGTTAATTATTTTGATAATGAAAATAAAGCAACATACATAAAATTAGTTGACTATGAGAATATAGAAAATAATTATTTTTATATTGTTAATCAGCTTGTTATTATCGATATTGAAAATAAAAGACCTGATGTAATAATATATTTAAATGGTATTCCTCTTGTTGTTATGGAGTTTAAAAATCCTGTTGCAGATTCTGAAACTATAGATGAGGCATATTTGCAGTTAAAAAACTATATGGAAAATGGCATACCTAATCTTTTTTATTATAATGCTTTTTGTGTTATTACTGACGGCATACGTGCAGAAGTAGGCACTATTACGGCGGATAAAAGTAGATTTATTTCTTGGAAAAGGGAAAGCGAAGATATTGATATTATAGATAAAAATGCTGATTTAAACAAACAGTATAAAACTTTAATTAATGGAATGCTTCAAAAAGAAAGATTTTTAAATATTCTTCATTATTTTGTTTTTTATATACAAAGCGGAAAAAAAGAAGAATTAAAAACATCTAAAATATTAGCTGCATATCATCAATACTTTGCTGTCAATAAAATAATTAAAAATGTAAAAAAGGCATATTCAGAGAAGAAAACAAAAGCAGGTATTGTTTGGCATACCACAGGCTCTGGCAAATCTTTTACTATGCTTATGGCGGCAAAGGTTATATCTCAAAGTTTGGATAATCCTACAATAGTTATAATTACAGACAGAACGGAACTGGACGAACAATTATTTTCAACTTTTTCAAGTGCAATAGATACATATTTAAAACAAACACCAAAGAAAATAGAGTCTAGAAAAGAACTTGTAAAAGAGTTAAAAGATATTAACAAAGGCGGTATAATATTTACAACTCTTCAAAAGTTTGAAAACTATGATGAGGCATTATCCGAAAGAAGTAATATTGTTTTAATAGCAGATGAGGCACACCGCTCGCATGATCTTGAAAAGACTCAAATAAAAGATGATGGTAAAATAAAATATAATATATCCAAATATATTAATGATGCTTTTCCTAATGCCATAAAAATAGGTTTTACAGGTACTCCTATAGAAAAAGACGACAGAAACACAAAAGATGTTTTTGGTAATTATATTGACAAATACGATATAACACAGTCTGTTGAAGATGATGTTACGGTGCCTATATATTATGAGGGTAGGGTAAACTATTTA
>NZ_SJDU01000468.1 GCF_005518285.1 Brachyspira catarrhinii
ATACTTTTGCATGATATAACCAATATCATACTCAAAATAACCGTTAAAATAATAGTGATGATATATTTTAAATATTTCATACTAAAACCTCCGTAAATTTTTTATAATAACAAGTGGCAGACACGCTACCACTTGCATCTCTTCTGTTTCCTATTGGATTACTGCCAACGCCTTTAGGCGAGCAACCCAAATTCAATTCTTCTTTAATATGCTATAGTCGAATAATCTACTTTTTCACTTCCATAAGTAAGCCAATATAAATTGAATCTTCTGAAAATTATATTAGCCGAACCATCTTTAATTTCTTCCGTCAAAGTTCCTATAGTTCCGTCAGGTAGAACCGTTATAGCGGGATATCCATTGGTTATACCAGTATCCGTTACTATAATCTCGGTTTTTTTGTATTTACTGCCGCTTTTATCGCCATTATTAAAGTCGTTGTCGGTAAGTCTAACTTTATACTCTCCATTTCCACCTGTTCGATAATACGCCATCAAACCGTATTTAGAACCCTTAATAGGCTTTCCATTGAATTCATATCTTACCATATCGGCATGTATATCGTTATCTGCCCTCTCTTCCGTTTTAATAGTTGTGATAATCCAATCTTTACCATAATTGGTAGAATGAGCCCAATACATTAAGTTTCCAGGTGTTCTCAAATTAAGTAAGATATTTCCCTCATAAGTCTCGTATATTTTATTCTCATATGCAGAAAAATCTCCAAATGGATTTCCTTGTGTTACCAAATTTCCTTTTATACGATTTGAGATTATATCCCATTTTTTGCCGTCATCAGAGGAGTTTATAGTCATCGTCCATTGAGTTTGGTCTATGTATGTATTAGTAGAATAAGAATATGGGAATAATAATTTATTCTGACCTGCATTAGCGCCATGCCTTAAAGTAACGCCCTGTCCATAAATTACAAAATTAGAGGTAACTTTTGAGTCAATATCTGAAACTTTAACTAAACTTTCTTGTTTAGTCCAACTTCCGCCATCGTCCGTGCTTCTGTAGAAAATAGTATTGGTAAAACCTGCTCCGTAGGTTGTAACTCCCAATAGAACATCGCCGTTATGACAGTTGATAAAGAACGGATTGCGACTTGGGGTTTCCGTTGCAACTTGAGAGATAAACCAAGTTTTTCCAGAATCCAAACTTTTTTTAACTTGAATATTTCCCTCATAACCGACAGCCGCTACTAAAGCCCCTTTGGATGTAGTAGTCAAGGCGGGTATTCCGCCGTTTGCAAACAAAACGGCATGATTATAGCTTGGGTCATAATCCTTATTTTGTTCTTCTTGCGATAGGGAATTTTTAGGCAATGTGAAAGAGCCTAATGAAATTCCGCCACCGCTTCCCGTTAACGGTCCCGTCTCGTCTCCTATGGTAGAACCGCCGCCTCCATTGTCGCCGCCGCCTACAATCCCAGTCCCGTTATCTTGCTCGTTTGCAGTATTTGAACCTTCTGGCTCGGTGTATCGCTTACATGTAAATACCATAAGGATACTTAAGATAATTAATAATACTTTTTTAGCTGTTTTCATAATGAAAAGCCTCCGTTTAAATATATTT
>NZ_SJDU01000047.1 GCF_005518285.1 Brachyspira catarrhinii
TATTATAGTTAGCAGAAGCGACTCTACATTAAGAGGGCATTATCCTTTAGAAACTGAAACTTTAAAAAATACTTTAGAGAATGAATTAAATAAAAAATATGACGGCGAGATAATAGTCCCATTTTTTAAAGAGGGCGGAAGGTTTACTATAAACGATATTCATTATGTAAAATATGGAGACGATTTGATTCCAGCAGCAGACACTGAGTTTGCAAAAGATAAGTCTTTTGGATATTCATCTTCAGACCTTAAAGAATGGTGTTTAGAAAAAGCTTCTTGCAAAAATGTTATATCTATTCCTATAGAAGATTTTAGGAACTTTAATATAGAAAAAATAAAAAGTAAATTGTTGCAAGCTAAAGATTTTCAAAAAATTATAGTAAATGCCATAGATTATATAGATTTGGAAGCGTTTACTATAGCATTTTTAGATGTTTTAAAATCTAAAAGAGAATACATATTTAGAGCGGCCGCATCGATAGTAAAAGTTTTGGGGAATATAAATGATAAAAAATTATTAAATAAATCTGATATTATATCTTCGGACAATAAAAACGGAGGGATAGTAATAATAGGCTCTCATGTAAATAAAACTACTATGCAATTGGAAGAACTAAAAAAAAGTAATTTAGATATAATATTTATAGAATTCAATCAGCATAAAGTGCTTGAAGAAAATGGATTAGAAGATGAAGTTAATAGAGTTGTGCATTTAACTGAGTATAATATAAAATCTGGCAATACAGTGGTTATATACACAAAAAGAGAGAGAATTGATTTTCCTAAAGACGATGCCGATAATCAAATAAAAATGTCAGTTAAAATATCCGAATCAATTACAAAAATAGTATCAAAACTTAACATAAAACCGTCTTTTATAATAGCTAAAGGAGGAATCACATCTAGCGATATAGGCACAAAAGGTCTTGGCGCTAAAAAGAGTCTCGTTTTAGGACAAATAGAAAATGCCGTTCCAGTATGGCTCACAGGGAATGAAGCTAAATTTAAAAACATGCCGTATATAATTTTTCCAGGTAATGTCGGCGATAATAATACTCTAAAAAATATAGTAGAAAAATTAATGCATTAGATTAAATAACTACCGCTTTCTTCCAAAACTTGAGCGTATTTTTTATTCCAGCGTTTGCATCTAAAAATTATTTAATTTAAACTTGACTTTTTTAACGAATTATTGTAATATTTCAATATGTTTAACTGTTTAGCGATTATCTTGTGTCCGACCCCGGAATACAATACAATACAATACAATACAATACAATACAATTAATTTTTGCATTTTTCCTATTTTCTTTAATAGGCGTTTTGCTACCCAATTTTTACATTTTATATTAGGAGATTTCTATGACTTCAAAAACTATTGACAATATCGTTTGGTTTATTCCGTTTAAAAAATTAAGAGATAGCGTTAGAGATTATTTGCTTTTTCAATATAATATAAGAAATGATATTTATGGTTTTTTACAATCGAATAATAATTTAAAAGATATTGTTAAAGAACAGCATTTATCTTTGTCGTCATTAAAAGAGGACATTAAAGAATTTATATCATTGAATAAACCAAAGCAAGCTGTAGATATTGGACTTATCTCTCGTTTTAGAGAACATATTAAAAATGATAATAATTTTTTATCTAAATATACTAATCTAATTACAAATTTGGATGACGATAGTATAAAAATTATTAACAATATAATCGCTAAAATTTGTAATTATAATAATATTGAAGACGAAATTTATTTTACACATGACGAATTAAAAGAATTGAATAAATTTGAAGCGGAATATTATAATAAAATAATAAAAATAAACGAAGAATTATTTATATATTACAAATATGTCTTGCCGTTTAATCAATTTGAAATAGAAGTTTTTTATGATAAGTGCGGAATAGATTATATAAAAAATATAAACAACATCAAAAATAAAAGTATTATTGATGCTGGCGGATTTATCGGAGACTCGGCAATAGTATTTTCCAATTACACCGATAAAAATGTTTACAGCTTTGAACCGTTTTTGAGAAATTATAATATGATTTTAAAAACTATAGAATTAAACAAAAAGAACAACATTATTCCCGTGAATATTGCGCTTGGAGATGAAAATAAAGATATAAGCATTTATTCCAGAGGAAATATCGACAGCGGACTTTCGGTAGAGAATAAAAAAGAAATTAATAGCGTTGAGAATAAAGTAAAAATGGTAACGCTCGATAGTTATGTGAAAGAAAATAATATTGAAGTCGGATTAATAAAAACTGATTTGGAAGGTTTTGAGCAGCCGTTTTTGAAAGGAGCGATTAATACGATAAAAGAACAAAAGCCCGTTTTAATAATAAGTATCTATCATAATTATAGCGACTTTTTTGAAATAAAACCAATGATAGAAAATTTAAATTTGGGTTATAAATTTAGAATAATAAAAAATAAATGTCCTAAAATTATTGGGGAAACCAAACTGTTAGCTGAAGTATGTTGAATTTAATCATAAAAATTTAATTACTATTCTGATTTTGCATCGATTCGAGTCTCTTTCTGTCTCTTTCAGCTTGCTGTAAATCGGATTGCATTCTATAATACGAAGCGAGTCTTTCCTGTCTATACTGTTCTATTCTCTCTCTTTCGCTGTCCACTCGTCTTTGATTATTTTCAAGTCTCGTCCTTGCAACCGATATGCTATTGTCGACTATACCTCGAGTTTGCGAGTAAGGAGTTATAAAGTCGTTCATAGTAAAAGCCGCTCCCGTATTCGGCACATTGTCGCCCGTAGTGTCGTTTGCAAATAATTCTTCCACGCCGTCCATTTGAGTTTCTATTTTATTCATAAATTTTTCTTCTTCGATTTGTAGAAATCCTTTTTTTACGACAGTCCAATCTTCGCCCGCGTTTCCTCTGTTGATTCCTATTTGGTCGAGTAAAGCCAATTCTTCTCCGTAATCCGTTTCGTAAGAATCCGCGACTATAGCCTTAACTCTCTGCGAAATAGTGCCGACTAAAGTGTTTCCGCTGAATACTCCGATATAGAATAATTTTTTTCTTAAATCCGAATCGCTCATCTCGGAATTGAAATTAATTTGCAAAGTTGTAGCCAAATCGTTCATATCCGTTCGATTCATTTCGTCTAAAGAATTTCTAACCTCTCTCGTCAAAGGACGTTGAGTGGAATCGTTCAAAAAATCGATTAAAGAATTATAAGCGCTCACAAAATTAACTATCGCGTCAACGACTCCCTCTTTATTTACTTCGATTGTCGTGGAAAACGCTTGAGGAGTCGGTTTGATTGCCGTTATATTTAGTCCGTTTACCGCGTCGTTAAATTCGTTGCTTTCGCTTAAAATGTCTATTCCGTCTATTGACGCTCTCGCATCCGTAGCTTCGGAGATTAAATAATTCGGAGCGTCTTCTTCCCTTCCCGTATCTTCGACAAGCAAATCTTTATAGAAAACATTATAATTTGGATTTTTATTTATCAAAACTATTTGAGTTATGACATCGCCCTCTTCAAATTGACTTCCAATAGGAATATTTAATCTCTGCCAATCCGCGCTTATCGTAGGCAATGCGAAAAATTTTTCAATTTCGTCTCCCGATTTATTTATATATTTCACGCCTATTATCTCAGAATTAAAGCCCGTTTCGTCTATGGCTTCGGGAACTTCCGCTTCCACTCCGTTTTTTGCCGCTCTTTCGTTTTCAAGAGCTTCTTTATATTTTTTTACATCTTCAAAAGTTCTCACACTGTCCGCTGGAGATAAACCTTCGCCATACAATTCCACATCTTTAAACTTAACGCTGTCTATTTTATCGAATATTATTCCAGTGTCGGGTATTGACAAATCTACCGTTGGAGGCATTACGGGAACTATTTCTTCTGCCGTTTCGTCCAAAGTGTCGGACGCTCTCGCCGTTATTGAAATAGTTATATTTTCGTTCGCTTCCGCTTCTCTATGCAAAGGCATCGATAATTTATTTATGCCTTTCAAAACCAAAAAGTCGTTTTTTACTATATAATTTGTGGTTAAATTATCCGATTCGTCTTTCCATTTATTAATAAGTCCTTCGTTGAAAATATGTCCCAAATATCTATAATTTCGTCTCGTAAACATATTTAATTCTTTCAATATTCCCGCGTCATCGCTTATAACTTCGACAATATTTTTAGAACCCGTTTTTACCAAATCTATAGTCAAAACCTGCAAATTCCTCGATTTTTGAGTGATTGTAGTTTTTACTTTTTTGCCGAATTCTTTATTCAAAGCCTTTTGCAAATCTACCAAACTTCCGCCCGCAAAGTCAATCGAATATTCGTCCTCGCCGATTTTTAATTTTATATTTCCAGCGGGAAGTTTATCGTTCATATTGTAGGCTTTTGAAGAAAATTTCTCGCTATTTGCCAATTCTTTTATCTCTATATCGTAAGTTGTCGTGTTTGCCATTCTGTTTGCCGTTACGGTAAAATATTCTGGGACGCCTTCTCCTCTGCCGACAAAATTCTTAAAAGGAGAACGAAAACCGTATAATTCTTTCGAGGCTGAAGATAAAGAATCGAGTCTCGATTTCAAATCTTCATAAGCCGAAATTTCCCTTTGATAATCTCTCGCGTTATCCAATAAATTTGAAAGCGTTGAACTTCTTTTTATAACTTCCGCGTCTACCGCGTTTTTATAAACTTCTTCAAGAAAGGCTTCGCTTGTTGCCATAAAAAATTCTCCTTATAAAATTTATAATCTATAAATTAAAATTTTATTTTCTATTGCATTATAAACTAAAAACTAAAAATTTATATATATTGTAAAATTAAATTTATTATAAAATTCAATTATACAAATTATATTACTATAAAAGAATTTTCGGAATGCTTAAAATTTTGGTTAGTTATTTAACATAATTATTTTTTTATAATTTAATAAAATCTGACAATTCTATTTTTAATTTATATTTTCTAAATTATTATTCAAATTATAATTATCAAAAATTCCGTTATCTCTGAAACTATAAACAGAATTTCCCGCAACGATTAAATGGTCCATCATTTTTATATTTACTGTTAAAAAAGCCTTAAATAAAGCATGCGTTATTTCCAAATCCTCTTTTGAAGGTTTTGAAATTCCCGAAGGATGATTATGAACTATAATTACATAACTTGCTCCCGCCGACAAAGATTTTTCAACCAAATCTCGCGGATAAATCGTAGCGGAATCTATAGTTCCTCTGAAAATTTGCTCCATCGATATGAATCTTTTATTTATATCCAAACATATTATTGAAAAAGTTTCAAATTTTAATTTTCCTAATTTTATAATCAAATAATCTATTAAATCTTTTTTCTTAAAATGCGAAGCGGACAATTTCAAAGAGCTTAATAAATAATATTCCAAAAGTTTTGGGACGCTTTTAAGAAGTTTGCTTTTTTTAACGCCGAGTCCTTTTATTTTTATAAGTTCTTTTTCGGAAGCGTTGACAATATTATGCAAATTGTAAAATTTATAATAAAGTTTTTCCGTTATAATTTTTGATTTTTCTTCGGAGATTCCGTTTGAAAGAATAAAACTTATAATTTCTTTTTCTTTATCAAGTTCGCTTAATTCGTTGTCAATTTTATTAATATCATGCATAAATAATATTCCTTTTGATTTTTTATTTTTATTCTATATAATTAATTGTTAAACAAATTTTTTTATTTTTTAAGCCTAATCAAAAATAAAAAATTTATATAAAAATAAGACAAAAATTTAATTCTGTATATTAATTATTCTACAAAAATTAAAAAGTGTCTATAAATCAAACTACATTTAATAAATTCTGTCTAAAAAATTGTATTAAATGTATTATCTCAAAGATAAAAAATTCGTTTTATCGCCAAATTTGGCAAAATTTAGTAAAAAAGTTGTATTATTCCTATTGACTTATTCGATAAATATATAGTATAGTTTAACTATAATTATAGTTTTAAACTATGATTAAAAATTGAAAAGTTAAACTAAATATTAAAGGATGTTTTTGTGAATAGAAAATTTTTAGCGATTATAATTTCGATTATAGTTTCATTAAATTTATACGGATTTGAAGAAGGTTTTATTTGGGGCTTGAGAGCAAATTTCAACGGTTCGTTAACTATTCCTTCGATTAGCCAAGATGATTTAAATAAAATCAGCGCGGCTTATATGAAAGGTTCGGTTGGCTACACGATGGACGGAGAAGCGGAATTGGGTTATTTATTCGGAGTCGACAGATGGTTTGGCGGAAAAAAATCCGATTTTAGTAAATTTAGCGGAATGAGTTTGTATTTTTCTATTGGAGTTGGAACGGGATTCAGCGGAATGGTTGCGGGAAACACATTGCAGGCAGATTCAAATTCTGAACCAGTGTCAGCCCAAATGTTTATGAATGTTAATTATAAGCCCGTAATAAATATTGGAATAGGAAGCAAGTTATATCTTCTTGAAAGTAGAATGGCTATAGGAATTCAATTAGGAATTAAAACTATTGCAGACACTTCTCCAGAATATTTGGCTTATTCAGATAAAGATGAGGAATTTAGCAGTATGGGAGTAAATCTTCCAGAAATGGGAGAAATAGTTGTAACCGATTTTATGATAAAAAATATGAATCCCATTATGTTTAGTATAAAATTAATGCTCGAATATAATCAACCTATAAACGATAGAGTCGAAATAGTTTTGGGAATATATAACAGATTCAATATTTATAAACCGAAGTATATAACTATGCCTAATTCTTTACTTAAATTAATAAATGCGGCTAAAAACACTCAAGGGCTTCCAAATTTTGATACACAAACTCCTTTGAATTCATATTATATGAATTCTTTTGATTTCGGTTTAAGTTTAGGTTTGCAATTTAGAGGTTAATTTATATAAATAAATTAAAATAAAAATTAAGGAAATAAAAAATAATTAAGTTAAATAAAAAAATTAAGGATAAAAAAATGAAACTAAAGAAAACATATTTATTTATACTATTTATAACGGCTTTTGTGATTTTATGCTCATGCAGAAGTCGTTTCAATCCAAGATATTATTATAATAAAAGCGCAAGCGAAATTGGAAATTCTGGCGGAGATAATTTGCCAGACGATTTACCAGACGACCCGAGCGATACAAACGCTGGAGGAGGCGTAGAAACAAACAAAGACGGAACGGTTACCGTATATTTAGACCCTTTCGTTTATGGAGAATGGAATAAACCCGATTACAAATTTTCAATGAATTTTGACAATATGCAAATAAGGGCTTCGTTTGACGGAAATAACAGACCTACTTATAAATTGGTTAACGGTAATTGGAATTTAAATAACGAATCAAGAAACGAATATAAAGTAGGCGGACCCGACACTACTGGAGCTGGAAAGTCTATTTCTTGGGTTCAATATTATCTCTATAAAAGTAAAAATCCGTTATTCGCGGTAGACAGCAGATACAATAAAAACGATAGAATGAAAAGATTTTATTTCTATAGATTTACGGGAAAAGCTTTGGGTATGGTAGACACCGATAATTATTTGGTTGCGATTGACACATATTCAAAATTGGTTTTCGCTTACGCCGTGCCAGTGGCATGGAAACAATATATAGCTGGAACTCCTAAAGCGCCAGTTAGTTGGGGAAGTGTCGATGCGGGCTGGGAAACCGATTATAACGGCGGAGGCAAAGTAAATTTCAAAGTAAGCGGAGCGTCATATTTTTACGAATACGACCCGATTGGAATAGTAAAACAGAACGGAGAGATTGAAATATATAAATGGTGTTCAGATTCCATAGGAAATAACAAAAGATACGGACCGAGAATTGACGGAGGAGACGCGAAAGATTTAAGCCGTCCTATAGCGACTTACGGAATGCCTGGACGCTCTCCTTATATACCTATAAAAACTAATGTAGGCAAAGGCGACACCAACGGCGTTATCGGTGGAGACGATTACGGCGAAACTACTAAAGATATAATAACGATTACGGCTAAAAGTTTCAAAAATATAGAGGCTTGGACTTGGCATTTCGGAGTTTATTTGTTCCATGACCTTAAAAGGAGCGTAGGTTTCTACCATTTCAGAATTGGTGGGGCGGTTTACGATGGCAATTTTCCTACCGAAGTCGATTATATAGAAAATATGAACGAACTTGGCGGAATATCCGATTACAAAAGCGATTTGGTTTATCTCGATTGGAATCAAGAAAAGAAATTTACCAAATCTAAAAGTTATGAAATTGAAGATATAAAAAGAGACAAAGATATATATTTAGATTTGGCTTCGGACATTGGAAAGTATAATTTGACTATGACTTATACCGATACCGCGGGATTCGGAAACAATCATAGCGGATGGGTTGCAAATAAAGGCTCTCAAAAGATTCGATTGATATACGACCCCGATAAAGACGCTTTCGTTATGTATAGCATAAAAGACGCAAACGGTTTTAGCCATATGACTATCGCCGACCCTAATTTTACTCTAAAAAGAGGCGAGAAAAAAGACTTTACGATAAAATATACTTGGAAAGGTTTAACGGGTTACGATGAAAGCGCCGAGCTAACTTATACTTTGGAGTTTAAATCAGCCTCATAAAGTAAAAATTTTAAATAAATTCATTCATCATAGGGCATTGGATTAATTCCTTTGCCCGTTTTTATTTTTTAATTTACAGTTAATAAAAAATTTTAGTAAAAATTTGCAATAATATAATTTTTATAGTAAAATATTAATATAATAAAATTTTTCAATAGGGGTTTAATTATGGCATCTTTCTTGGACAATTTGAAGGAAAAAGTTAAAGCTAATCCAAAAACTATAGTTCTTGCCGAAGGTTATGACGAAAGACATGTTAAGGCGGCGGTAATATTAAAAAAAGAAAAACTCGCTAAAAGCGTCATACTTTTGGGAGATAGAGCAAAAATCGAATCTTTGGCGAAAGAAAATTCTTTAGAGATTGACGATTTTGCAAGAATATTCGACCCGAAAACCGAATATAAAACCGAAAGCTATATCGAAATGCTTTTTAAGAAGAGAGAAAAAAAAGGAATGACTAAAGACCAAGCTAAAGAGTTAATCGTTTATAATTCCGTTTATACGGGAGCGGCTATTCTTGCCGACAACGGAGCGGACGGAATGGTCGGAGGAGCGGTTTACGCTACGGGCGAAATGTTGAGAGCGGCTTTATTTTTGATAGGATTAAAACAAGGAATTAAAACTCTTTCAAGCACTTTCTTTATCGAGAGTCCAGATAAAGCTTTATTCGATGACGGAATAGCATGCTTTGCCGATTGCGCCGTTATACCCGACCCTACGGCGGAACAGTTGGCGGATATTGCCGAATCGACTGCGGAATCTTTCAAAACTATGACGGGAAAAGACCCGAGAGTCGCTTTGCTTTCGTTTTCTACAAAAGGCTCGGCTCAACATGAATCTGTCGATAAAGTTATAGAAGCTAAAAAGATTTTGGAATCTCGAAATATCAATTTTGTTTTTGACGGAGAATTGCAATTTGATGCGGCGATAGTTCCTAAAGTCGGCGAACAAAAAGCTCCAAATTCAAAAATAAAAGGAAACGCTAATGTTCTTATATTCCCTAATTTGAACGCGGGAAATATAGGATATAAAATAGCGCAAAGAGTTGGCAAATGCACGGCTATCGGACCTATGCTTCAAGGAATCGCAAAACCAGCGAACGATTTGTCTCGCGGATGTTCGGCTCAAGATATTGCGGATTTGGCGGTTTTGACATCGCTACAATCTTTATAATTTATAATATTTATAATAATGAAAAAAGATTAAATTTAAATAATAAAGAAAGAAACAATTTTTTAATCATTTTTAATAATATACTCTTTAATAAAGCCTTATAGAAATATAGGGCTTTAGTTTTTTATTTTGTATTTCAAAAATTCATTTAATAAAATTTTAATCTACGCTGTATTCCGCTTCGCTGTCTCCGCTTATAGTAAATCTATAAGGATTTGACGGCATTATTTTAATCAAATAATTATAAAGCAAAGTGGAACTATGAAGAGTCGAATTATTGGTATTATAATAAAAATATTTCGGATAATTCAAAACATAATCGTAATAAGGATTATTCTTGGAGCTTACAAGCTCGCCTATTTTATTGTTTACTCTCCATAAAAAATAAACTGATTTGTCGGTAAAATAATTCGTTTCCGATTGGCTTAAAACATAAGAAAAATAATCCGCCGATTTCAAATAATCGTAATTCTTATAATTATTCATAGCGGATTTATAACTTTCAAAAACTTCTTCAATATTGTTAAAATCGTTCGTCATATATCTTAAATAACTCCATCCGATT
>NZ_SJDU01000469.1 GCF_005518285.1 Brachyspira catarrhinii
CGAAAATATGCTCGCAGATTTATGGAGAGAGGGAGTGGTTGACGCTTCGATAATCGGAAAAGTTTGCAAGAGAGATAAAGAATATATAAGATTAATCAAATAAATTTATTATTTTTTAAATTTATTAAATCATTAAATCTAATAAATTAAATTAATTTTTTAGCCGCCTCTATCAAACCGACAAATAAAGGATGCGGATTTGTTATTCTCGATTTTAATTCGGGATGGAATTGGACTCCTATCATATAAGGATGATTTTTTACTTCAACAATTTCTACCAATTCTCCGTTTTGCAATTTTCCCGTTATGATTAGTCCGTTATTCTCCATTTCGTTTATATATTCGTTATTGAATTCGTATCTATGTCTATGTCTTTCGCTTATTATTTTATTTTTATATAATTTATAAGCCAAACTTTCTTCTTTAATTTCGCAAGGATAAGCTCCGAGTCTCATTGTTCCTCCTTTCAATATATTTTTTTTCTGTTCTTCCATTAAAGTTATTATTGGGTATTTTGTATTTTCGTTTACTTCAATCGTATTCGCTTCTTTATAACCCAAAATATTTCTTGCAAACTCAACGCACATTAATTGCATTCCCAGACAAATTCCCAAATAAGGAATTTTATTTTCTCTCGCGTATTTTATGGCTTCAATTTTTCCCTCGATTCCTCTCTCTCCAAATCCTCCGGGAATTATGAATCCGTTTACATCCTTAAAATGACTTTCAATGTCTTTGCCAACTTCCAAAGTTTCCGCGGAAATCCATTTAATATCTACATTAATATCGTTATAAATTCCGCCATGATTTAGCGCTTCGATTAAAGATATATAAGCGTCTTTCATCGCGATATATTTTCCAACAATGGCGATTTTTACTCTCTCGTTTTTTATCGCTATGTTTTTTTGTTTTATTATTAAATCGTTCCAATTCGACAAATCTATTTTTTCGGTTTCAAGTTTGAAATGTTTGCATACCACATCGGAAAGCCCTTGACTCTCGAGCATCAAAGGAACATTATATATATTAGGTTCGTCAAAATTTTCAAACACATTTTGTTTTGGCAAGTTGCAAAATAAAGCGATTTTAGCCTTATGCGAATCTTCCAAATGTTTATTCGTTCTGCAAACTATAATGTCGGGGATTATTCCGCTTTGCATAAGCTGTTTTACGCTATGTTGAGTCGGTTTTGTTTTTATCTCTTCGGAAGAGCTAATAAAAGGAATTAGAGTGACATGAATATATAAAACATTTTCCTGTCCCAATTCCGCTTTTATCTGTCTTATCGCCTCGATGTAGGGAAGGGATTCTATATCGCCGATTGTTCCGCCAATTTCGGTTATCACTATATCCGTTTTTTTCGGGTCGTTTTCTCTATAAATTCTGTTTTTTATTTCGTTCGTAATATGAGGAATAACTTGAACAGTCTCGCCCAAATATTTTCCCTCTCTCTCCATATTTATGACATGCTGATAAATTTTCCCAGTCGTCACATTGCTGTATTTATTCAAATTTTCGTCAATGAATCTCTCATAATGCCCGATATCCAAATCGGTTTCCGTTCCTCGTCCGT
>NZ_SJDU01000470.1 GCF_005518285.1 Brachyspira catarrhinii
TTCAGAGTTCGTGGAGTATGTGAAAAAAAATATCAATTTTGAATATTCTTTAATAATATATTTGATAACGGCATTAACCGTTTCAATTTCGGTTTTATATTCAATTGGAAGCAAAAGTAATATATTAAATCTTCTTATAATCGCTTTTGGAATAGCGTCTTATATAGCGGTTTCAAATATCGTAAAAATAGCGATTATCAATTTTACGGTTTTTATATTTTCTAAAAATAACGATAAAAATAATTTGAAAATATTTGCATGCAACTGTTTTGGAATTTACGGAATATTTATATTTATACTTCCGATAACTTTAATATTTTCAAATATTATTATTCAGTTTTTGGCTTTTTTCGTCATCCAAATATATTATTTAGTCTTATTATATAGAAATATTAAATTTTCTTTTGATATTGATAATTCGTTTAAGGCGTTTATTATTTTACTTTCTCCAATAATATTCGATTATTTAAGTTATATAACTTTAGGAATATTGGTTTTCGGGGTATTTATTAATATTTTATAAATTTTTTAAAAAATAGAAAATGAAAAAAATAACAAAATATATTATTATAGAAGCTATAGGTCCTTTCATAGCGGGAGTTTTATTTTTTACTTTTATATTCGTAATACAGCTTTTGCCCGAATTATTTAAACTCATAATCAATAACGGAGCGCCGATAAAAATATCTCTTGAAGTTTTCGTTTATATGCTGCCTTTCAATGTGGCGATAACGATTCCAATGTCCATTTTAATGGCAAGCATAATGGGATACGGAAGATTATCTTCGGACAACGAGATAATAGTTATGCGCGCTTTGGGATTTTCGCATATGAGAATATATATTCCGATAATAATACTCGGAGTATTGACATTTTTCTTTTCTTTATTTTTTAATAATGTAATAATGAGCGAATCGAATTATAGATACAGAGCTTTAATATCTTATATGATTAATATGCGTCCTTCTATTGCGGTAGGAAAATTGGATTTTACTTATATATCGGATATGGGACTTTCAATTGGAGCGGAATATTCGGACAATAACGGAATGTCTAATGTGGTAATATTTGACGGAACTTCCGAGTCGAAAAGAGTTATAACGGCAAAATCTGGAATATGGCATAATAACGAAGCGAATTCAAGAGTAATAACTTTAACTTTATCGGACGGAATAGTTCAAGAAATGCCATATTTTGGAATAGTAAGTAACGATTTTAGCGTATTCGATTCTATGGATATTAATATAATAAGAAGAGTAAGCACTTTATCCTCGCATGAAAGAGGTTTGAGAGAACTTCCAGCTTGGAAAATACATGAAAAAATAGAAAACACAAAAGCTCAAGCAAGCAATTCAATAGAATCTCAAATAAATAATATGATAATAAATTCTTATTCAAATATCGCCGATAACTCGGTTAAAAATTTGGAATCTTTTTCAAACGAATATTTAAATACAAATTCTACCGAACTTAAAGATATGATGAAAAAAGGAATGGAATCCTCTGTTCCTTATTTTTATTATGTGGAATTTCACAAATTCATTTCAATTCCCGATACGGCTTCTTTAT
>NZ_SJDU01000471.1 GCF_005518285.1 Brachyspira catarrhinii
TTTCGAGTCCGATAATTCTTAATTTTGGAGTATTAAGAAATTTCGATATATTCGCAAGAGTTCTTCCGATTACATATATACCGAAAATTGGAGTCGGAGTTGAAGGAGAGCCTCAATTTTCTCTTATGCCGAGATACCAATTCTTTAACGGTTTTATTGGAGCGGTTGAATTTTTATTTCCAGGTTCTTCAAAGCAAAAATTCGGAATCAATCCTCAATTGCATTATTTGATAGGTTTGGGCGATTTTTTCACTATGTTTGCCAATTTAGAACTGCCAATGTATTTTAAGGACCCGAGAGGAGTAGTCGAATCTATAAGATTAAAATTCGCGGTCGGAGTTTATCCAGGTTCTTTATTCGGTTTTTCTTTGGCGGGAATATATTTGGAATATCATTTCGCTTACGATTTTTATAACAAGGCTACTCTTTATTTGAATCATTTGGGACCGGGAATTTATTTGGTTTTGAATAGCGAGGCGAGTTTATCTTTGAATTTCAGTATTTACTGCGAACAGTTTGCAAGCGGTTTCTATTGCGGAATTGGAGCTTATATTTCCTATACTTTTGATTTTAATAGATTTTTATAATTAATTTAATAAGCGATTTATAATTTACAATGAAAAAAATAAATATGACTGAAGAATATTTTTTATGGCAGAATAAAATAAAATTTTCGGATACGATTAATATAGACAAAAATAAAAAAATTATTCTAAAAAATAAAAAATCTAATTCAAATAAATCTAATAAAAATAAAGAAGTCGGAACAATGAATAAAGCTAATAAAATTAATAATACAAATAATAATATTGAAATTAAAAACGAAGAATTAAAGAAAATATATTTGGAAGTAAAAGAATGTATGAAATGCGAAAAATTATGCAGAACGAGATTAAATGTAGTATTCGGACGAGGAGATGAAAATCCAGATATAGTTTTTGTGGGAGAAGCTCCAGGCGCGGACGAGGATAGATTGGGATTTCCGTTTGTAGGAAGAGCGGGAAAACTTTTAGATAAATGGATTGACGAGCTTAAAATAAATAAATACAATTTTTATATAATGAACGCCTTGAAATGCCGTCCGCCAGAAAACAGAGACCCTTTGCCAGAAGAAAAAATAAATTGCAGAAACTTTTTTGTTCGTCAGCTTGAAATACTTAATCCAAAAATAATATGCGCGCTCGGAAGACATGGCTTTGGAAATTTAATCGAATTCGATTTGAAAACTCCTTTTGGAAAAGCGAGAAATACGGTTCATTATTACAAAAATAAGGATAAAGAAGTTCCCGTAATTGCCACATATCATCCCGCTTATGTTTTGAGAAATCAAAAAGAAGAAACGAAAGTAATAAGCGATTTTGAATTTATGTTAAAAGAATTGAATAATATTTTGGAGAATAATTGATAGTTTATTTTTTTATTATAGTTAGTATAAATATTTTTTTTCAAAATTTTATTTTTGCAAATTCAAACGATTATAATAACGAAATTAATAAAATTCAAAATTCAAATCGGCAGTATTATTATTCAAAAGCAAATTGATTATATAAGG
>NZ_SJDU01000472.1 GCF_005518285.1 Brachyspira catarrhinii
ACTGAAGAGGAGACGGAGTTTATTATTGGTTATGAGTTGGAGTTTAGGGTTTAGTTAAATGTTTAAATTAGGTTGTAGCGCAAGGGGTAACTACCCCTTGTTATTAAGAAATGTTAATGGGTTTAAAGTGGATTGCTTCGCCTCACTCGTTCGGCTCGCAATGACGGACTTTCCAAAAACGGCGAAAAGTTTTTGCAAGTGGAATAACAAATTCTAAATGGAGTTGTTTTTTTGTTTCCTTTTTTTACAAAAAAAGGAATAGTTTTTTGGTTCTTTTTTGCTATCAAAAAAGAACAATAATTTTGCATTCTTTTATAAAAAGAACTACGCACAGGTTGATTTGTCCGCTTTATGATTTGACTGAAGAGGAGACGGAGTTTATTATTGGTTATGAGTTGGAATTTAGGGTTTAGTTATATTTTAAATTATTTGCAATAATAAATTTCATCGCAAGATATATCTAAATAATCGTTCCAATAAACGCCATAACCTTGAATATCTACTTTTACTAATTTAAATAAATCATTATTGTTTTTCAATATTTCAAAATCTTTATTTGCTTCTATAAGTTTATTTAAATCGTAAAATCGTTTTTCGCCGTTTTCAAATAAAACTTGCAAAGTCAAATTATCCAAAGCCTCGACATTTTTTATTTTATGAAACAGCATAACTACTCCAAAGGTTCTAATTGTTTAAAATTTTGCGTTTGCCATATATTTAATAATTCCGCTTGATTATTTTTTGCCCATTCCAAAACCATAGAAGATGCCTTGCTTGGTAAATCGCCTTCTATAATTTTTAATTCGTTAATATCTATTACGCCGACATATTCGCCATAGATAGCGTGAAAATGTGGCGGATTATGTTCCTTTTGTTGAAAATACATTTTTATTATGATACCATAAAATCTTGATATAACTGGCATTTTGCTATCCTCTAAATTAGTAAATATATTTTAACATATTTAAAAAATTTATAAATAGTTTATAAATGCTAAAGCGGAAAATTGTGAAGTTGGTTGATAAAGTAATTTATAAAAAGCGTAGTAATGTTGATAGTTCGGAGGAGGAGAGAGAAATTGATAATTTAGTTTATAAACTATATAATTTGAGTAATGAAGAGATTAAAGTAGTTGAAGGTAATAATTAAATTTAGTAAAAATGATATATATTATAGTTTTTCTACTTCTTCGATACTTAAACCTGTGTTTTCGCTTATAAATTTTATATCCAAACCTGCATTTTTTAGGTTTTTGGCTATATATTTTTTTTCTTCTTCTCGCTCTCTATTAAGCATCATTTTTTGTCCCAATAAAAACGCGTCTCTTGCGTCATAAGCTCGCATAAGTTTTTCGTCCGAAGTAAATCGTTTATATTCTTCAATTACTTTTGTCATAATTGGGTTTGCCTCCTTGAGTTCTTTTTCTATAGCTTTTAAGTTTTTACTCGTGAAAAATTTCATCCAAGTTAACAATTTATTTTTCCTTAATTCGTCTATAGTTGATTTTTCAATTATTTCAATAAATCTTTGAACTTCCAAAATATGCATTTGA
>NZ_SJDU01000473.1 GCF_005518285.1 Brachyspira catarrhinii
GTCTTTTTTATTTATTATAATTATTATAATAAAAAATATAAAACAGTTTAATTAATTGGAGAAAATTTTATGAACGAATTTTTAGGAACAAAAGAAGATATTTTAAACAAACTTAATATTAATCCAAAAATTGGACTCACCGAAGATGCTAAAAAATTGAGTTTGGAAAAATACGGTAGAAACAGTTTTACGAAAGAAAAAGGAATTTCATTATTTGGAAAAATATTGGAATCGCTTAAAGAACCTATGATACTCATGCTTATCTTTGCGGGATTAATCGCTATTGGAGTAAATACGGTTAATTATTTGAACGGCGGACATTTCGATATTTTTGAATGTTTGGGAATATTTATCGCCATATCGTTATCTGTTGTTATCACAATCGTAATGGAAGGAAAAAGCGCAAAGGCGTTCGAGGCTTTAAATAGCATAAACGAGGACATAAGAGTTAAAGTCATAAGAAACGGAAATATGGAAATAATCAATCAAAAAGATTTGCTTGTCGGAGATATAGCTTTTATCGAAACGGGAAATAAACTCCCAGCGGACGGCAGACTTCTTGAAAGCGTATCTTTAAATATTGACGAATCGGCTCTCACGGGCGAAAGCGAAGCGGTTGAAAAAGATTGCGATGCCATATTTACCGATGAAAAAATTCATGTAGCCGAAAGAATAAATATGGCTTATTCGGGTTCTTTTGTGACAACGGGAAACGGAAAAATGATAATTACTTCGGTTGGAGATAGCACGGAGTTTGGAAAAATCGCTCGAGAATTATCTTCGACTAAAAAAACTTCCACTCCGTTGCAAGAAAAACTTGCAGAGTTAGGAAAAAAAATCGCTTTGATTGGAATAATCGCCGCAGCTATAGTTTTTATCATACAAGTCTTAAATTTTATCAGAATCGGTGAGGCAAATTTTCAAAATATATCGGAAGCTTTTATTACGAGTATAGTTTTGATAGTGGCGTCCGTTCCAGAAGGTTTGCCAACTATTGTCGCCGTCTCTCTTTCAATCAATATTATCAAAATGGCTAAACAAAACGCTTTGGTAAAAAAAATGGTTGCCTGCGAAACTATAGGAAGCGTAAATGTTATATGTTCCGATAAAACGGGAACTCTAACCGAAAATAAAATGACTTTAAATAAATTATATTTAAACGGAGAATATATAGAGCCTGAAAATATAAAGAACGAAAAAATAATTGAAAACTTTTGTATTAATTCTACGGCGGATATCGATTATAAAGATAACTTGATTAAATTTTTGGGAAATCCTACCGAATGCGCTTTGTTGGTTGGAGCGAAAAAATCTGGTTTTGATTATAAAGAAATAAGAGAAAAATCGAAAATAATATTCGAATATCCTTTTTCTTCCGACACAAAAAATATGACTACGGTTGCGGAAATTAACGGAGAATATTTGGTATTCACAAAAGGAAGCCCCGAAAAAATAATTTCTATGTGTAATATAAACGAAGAAGAAAAAAAAGATATAGAGAGCGCTATTGAAAAATTTCAAGACGAAGCAAAAAGAGTCATAGCT
>NZ_SJDU01000474.1 GCF_005518285.1 Brachyspira catarrhinii
AATATATACTTTACAAAAATATATACTTTACAAAAATATATACTTTACAAAAATATATACTTTGCTATAATCATATCATTATGAATGAAAATAATTGTATTAATTTCTTATCAAACTTTATATCTTATTACTCTCAGTATAAACATAATTTATTAAATTATTTAAAATACTTTATTCTTGAAAAAGAAAATATTATAAATGAAATTAATAAAGGTAAAGAAAAATTAGCTCCGCAAATAAATATTATCAATTTATTAGAAGCATCAAGAATTGAAGTTCCAAATAGTTTTTTATTATTCAATATTTTTAATACATCTTTCAAAGAAAATAATACAGAAATAAATTTTGCAAAAATATTTTCTACATACATAATAGAATATGAATGTAGAAATAAAAAAATAAAAAATATAAATGATATTAAAGTTTATAAAGAATTTAATATTCCAAAAGGAAGAATTGATATATTAATTCAATCTAAAAATTTTGAAATAATTATAGAAAATAAAATTGATGCTGATGATGGAGAAGAACAATTAAAATTATATTATGATAATAGAAAAACACAAATTGATGAGAATAAAATATTCATAGTTTATTTAACCCCAGATGGAAGAACACCTTCTAACAAAAGTATTGACAATAAATTAAGAGAAAAATTGGAAATAGAAAATAGAATATGCTATTTATCACATAATAATATAGCAAATTGGATAGATAATATTTTAACAGAATACAAATTTTTAAAAGAAAATGATAAATATCAATCAATATATTCTTCATTAATACAAATAAGAGATAATGAAAAAATTATAAGCAATACCACAGAGGAGAACAATATGGAAAAAGATATAATTAAAAAATTTTTAAAATCAAATAAAGAAATAGATATTAATAATTTATCAGATATATCTCAATTAAAAAAATTATTTTCAAATGCAATTTCAGTATTAGAAGATTATCAAAAAAATTTTCTTTATAAAATATTAGATGAATTAAAAGATTTAAAAATAGCTCATATATCAAATGATAATAAAATATCAAAATCTGATTGGCTTTTTCGTATAGATATACTAGATGATGAATTAGAGTTATTCTTTGTCCCATTATTGAAATATTATTATGTACAATATAAAACTATAAATCAAAATGATAAAACATTTTTAAATATAGAAAATATATTTGGAAAGTTAAAATCTGTTAAAGGCTGGGAAAATTGGTATGAATCAGAATATATAAATATGGATTTTTTTAATGAAGATGAAATAAATATAAATGATCATACAAGTTATATAAAAGTAGCTGATGAAATAAGAAAAATAGTACAAAAACTAGAAAATGCTATAAAACAAAAAGGATAAATATATGAATGAATGTAAGATTTTAAAAGCGGATAGTTTAAAAAAATTAGAAACAATAATAAATGAATATATAAAAAATGGTTATCAAGTATCTGGAGGAATCACAGTAGAATCTGAAATTATTAGTGGAGTAACTTTTATTCAATATATTGTGCTGATGGTAAAATAAAGGCTTAGTAAATTAATA
>NZ_SJDU01000475.1 GCF_005518285.1 Brachyspira catarrhinii
TGAAATTATTTCAATATAAAATAATTGAATAAATATTATAATTCTATTTTTCTACCATTTTGCAAAGTATTTACAAACATTTCTTTTGCTTGGGCCAAAGGTGAAGACTGTACTATGGATGTTACATTTTGCATTCCAGCTAGTATCATATCAACATTATTTGTTGCTATTCCCTGATCTATAACATCAAAAAATTTATTTAACGATTTATCTCTTTCTTCAAATACTTTGTCAAATAAATATTTATATGTTTTATATTTAGCTTCAATTTCTGCAAGATAAACTTCTTTTTCAGCTCTAATTGCTTCTATTTCTTTTTGCGTTTTCAATAATTCTTTGAAAGCATCAAATACTTCTTTACTATCAATTACAGCTCCTAATCCTGGCACAGAAGTAGGTATTTTATTAGTAGGTACTTTTTTAGCATACTTAATTATATTATTAGACATAATTACCTCTCATTTTAATATTAATTATCAATTACAGGTGTATCTCTTATTTTTAGTAATTCCTGAGTTATAGCAATCAAAGAAAATATTTCTTTGCTTTCTTTAGAATCTTTATTATCCAAAATATATTGAACTGTTAAATTTTTATTACATTTATTTATTGTTTCTTCTGTTACTGCATATTGATGATTAAATGCTTCAATTCCTTTATTTATAGCTGATATTATTTCATAAGATCTGTTTTCATATATTTTATTTTTTTGAATAGCTTCTTGAACTGTATTTATAGCTTTTATTATTTTATATTCCTCTTCTTCTATTTGTTTTATTTTTTTATTTGCAGAAAGATGTGAAAATATAGGCATAACTACTAAACCAACACCAATTCCTACTATAGGACCCAAAGCACCAAGTACAGCTGCTCCTGCTGCCATTCCTCCGCCTCCTGCGGCTACAGCTCCTCCTCCAAGTGCTGCCAATGCCGCATTTGCAGCTGCTGCTCCAGATAATGAGGATATTGCTGCTCCAGTTGATGCTGTTCCAAATGTACTTACAAGCCATAATGCTGCAGGAGCGGCTGCAGTTCCAGCACTTAATGCTATACCGCTTCCTTTCATCGCGTTCATTATAACATCTCCAGCTTCTAAACTATTAGTTATATAATTCATATTGATACTGACAGCAGATAATTTTTCTTTTTTTGAATTTATTGAAAGTTTATTAGAAGTTATCATTTCATTTATAATATTAATTTTAGTAATTTTTTTAGCGGCATTCTGGGCACCGATTTTAGTTTGAACTACATTTTCAAATAATGATGTAAGTTCTTTATTTATTTTTCTATATTTATTTTCAAGTCTTTTATATTTGTTAAATGTTTTATTATATTGTTCTTGTGCATTTTCTATTCTTCCTGCTGCTCCAAATGTAATTATATTTTTTAAACTCATGATAAACTCCATTTTCATATAGATATATCTTTTAGTATATATAATTTGTTTTAGTTGTCAAGCCATTAAGCATATTTTTTTACTTAATATATATTAATTATTTTTCTTATGTACTTAATAAAATAACCGATAATCTTTGAGAA
>NZ_SJDU01000476.1 GCF_005518285.1 Brachyspira catarrhinii
ATATAATATAATTTTTACGAACCTCATGCAGATATGCATGAGGTTTTATTATGCGGGTTGTAATCCTTATTTTTCATTTTGTAAAAAATTAATAATACCTACTATAATATTCGTAGCTTTTCATTACTTTTTCCACATAATATTCGGTTTCTTCGATGTCTATAAATCTGCCCGTTCTATACATATTATTAGTTCCGTATTCGTTTTTCCATCTGTTTCCTCTGCTCGAACCCGCGTTATATTTTGCCGCAACCATAATATAATTATTCGCGTTCTCGCTCGTAAAAAGCCAAGACAAATGCGAAATTCCCAAATATATATTTTGTTTAGGGTCGTTCAAATTGAGAGGATTAAATTTATATCTCGTTTTTTTATTTTCCGCTCCCGCAGTCGCTGGCATAAGCTGCATGAGTCCTCGCGCTCCCGCCCAAGAAATCGCCTTTGCGTCAAATAAACTCTCTTCGCGCATTATTGAATAAACGAATTCTGGTTCTATTTTATAATATTTCGACTCGGGAACGACATACTCGTCAAAAAATCTCGGATAAATATATTTTCTAAATTCTTCTGGAAGCAAATCGACATTTTCCGAATAATTATAACCGAAATATTTTCCAATGTTATTGCATATTTGCATGAATCTCTTCGTATTTGAAGAAGCTATAAATATTTTTTCTGCGTAATAAAATAACGGATAAGTGATTTGAGTTTTTTGATAAACTTTATTAAATTCGTTATAAGCGTTTTGAATATCGCCGTAATAATAAAGCAAAATCGATTTGTTTATTTCGCCTCTAGTTTGCAATGAAAGTTCGTTAAATATTTCGCTTTCGGTTATCATACCATCTTTTTTCAAATAAAAATCTTTAACGAATCTATTTTGCATAAAAATTTCTTTTGCAATTTCTCTCGCTTCTTTTACAAGTTTATCTTCTTTTTTGCTTGCGATATAATCTATGAATTGAATTTTATTTAGAGATTCGAGAGTTTTGGAATAATTTGAAACTTCAAAAAATTTTTTAGCTTCGTTTAGATAATAATCGTTGCTTGAAGAAACAACTTTAATCATATCTTCGTTTGCAAGAGTCAAAGCGCCTTTAATATAATAAGGATTTTTGCTAGTCAAAAGGGTTTTCATTATATAATCGTCTCTTTTGTCAAAGTCTTCAAATTCTTCGTAAGTCCACATATTCCATGACATCGCCAAATCGTTTCTTGATTTTGAATGCCTCTCTTCCAATATTTTCAAAGCGTAATAAGTTTCCGTTTTATTTTTTAATTTCAAAGATTTTCTCAAATAACTTTTTAAAGAGGCTTCAGTCCATCTATTGCTTTTAAATTTATTCAAACTGTTCGTTAAATATCTTTTCGCCAAAATTAAATTATTCGATTTCAAACTTTCCGTTACAAATATATTATAAATTCTTGGAACATATTCGTCTTTCGGATATTCTTTCAAAAAAGTTTGATACAAAGCCGTAGATTTTTCAATATTTTTTAATCTGTAATAATTGTCGGCGAATAATTGTCGGCG
>NZ_SJDU01000477.1 GCF_005518285.1 Brachyspira catarrhinii
AAAATTAGAATGAAAGCCTGCTCTATACAATACAGCTATATTATTTAAACTAATATTTTGATTATGTAATTCAACTATTTTTCCAGCTATCCATTCAGCTTCTTTTTCTTGATCAAAAAATCTTTTTACATCAACTATTGCCTCTGATTTATTGTCAGAATATAATTCTTTTTTATATCCTATTGTAAAATTGTTTATTATATTATTTGAAAAATTTAATATATCCTGTCTGCTTCTGTAATTTTTTTCAAGTTTAATAATTTTACAATCTGGATATGTTTCTGGGAATCTTAATATATTTTCATAATTAGCCCCTCTAAAACTATATATAGATTGACTATCATCTCCGACAACCATAATATTTTTATATTTATCTGATAACAAATCTACTATTTCTTTTTGTATAATATTAGTATCTTGAAATTCATCTACCATAATATATTTATATTTATTTTGTAGTATTTCTTTAAACTCTTTATTAGTTTTTAGACTATCACGAAGTGCAATTAATAAATCATCATAATCATATATAAAATGTTTTTTATTATACTCTATATAATGCTCATAAATAATATTTATATCATCAGCAAAATCTTCATAACCTAAATATTCTTTTTTAATTACTTTTTTTATTGTTGTTTGTAAATTACGGGATTTTGAAATTATTTTTTGTATTGTACTTTTACGAATATTTCCTTTATCTTTTATTGTTTTTAAATCCAAATCACGTTTTATTAAGTCAATAATATCTTCGCTATCTATTGTGTCTATAATTGTAAAATTAGGCTGTATACCTAATAACTTATAATACTTTCTCAAAACTATATTAGCAAATGAATGAAAGGTTCCACCTTGTATATTTATATTATTCAATTGTAATAACATTTTTGTTCTATCTATCATTTCTTTAGCTGCTTTACGGGTAAAGGTAAGCAGTAAAATATTTTCAGGATTAATGCTATTTTCTAACATATAAGCCACTCTATAACTTAATGTCTTAGTTTTTCCTGTTCCTGCCCCAGCTATAATTAATAAAGGATTTTCTATAGTTTGTACAGCTTCTAATTGCCTTTCGTTTAATTCTTTTTCATAATTTATTTTATAATTTTTATTTTCAAAAAATGTAGTAACTTTATTATCATTTTGTATTTTTTCTATATTATTAATTATTGTATTTAAATACTCAATTTTATTTTTAGTAGATTTTGATATTTTAGGAATATCATATTCGTTTTTTAATGGTATTTCATTATTTTTATTAGCAACTTCATTTTGTACAATATTACTATTAAATACTATATTTTTTATATTTTCTGTAATAACTTCTTTTATTTCTTCTTCTAATTTTGCAGCTACAAAGATTTTAGCATCTTCTATATTCTTTTTTTCTTGTAATTCTTTTAATTTGCCTTCTAATTCTAACTTTTTGTTTTCCAAATTAGAATTAAAAATAAAATGATACCACTGTTTTTTTTGAGGCAATTCTAACAATTCTTTCTTTATGTTGCTGATTTGCTCTTCTAAACTTA
>NZ_SJDU01000478.1 GCF_005518285.1 Brachyspira catarrhinii
ATATTTGATGTAGTTTGTGATATCATTATTCCGACTTGTTCTATTGAGTCAGTAGCTTCTGTCATAATATCTCTAATTTCTATAGAACGTTCAGTTGAGTTTTTTAATCCTGATGCAAACTCTTCCATAGAAGAAGAAGTTTCTTCCAAACTTGCAGCCTGATCTTCAACTCTTTTAGCTAAGTTTGTATTTTCATTGAATATTTTATTTGATTTTTCAGATATAATATAGGACATGTCATTAATGTTGCGAATCATATTAGCGAGATATTTCTGCATCATACTAAAATATTGAGACATTTGTCCTAATTCATCTTTTCTTGATTTAATATTTTCAGGTATATTTGAATTTAATTTACCTTGATACATATTTTTTGATTCTTCTAATATTACATTTAAAGGCATTGTTATAGATTTTGCAAATATATATATAAATACAAATATTATAATTATTCCAAAAATTACAATACCTGTATTTATCATTGTCATCTTATATGTTTCAGCATTTGCTATTTTTTGAGGTATTGATATTACAGTATACCAAGACTGAGTTTTTAATTTATTGAAAAAAGTTTCTATATTGTTATTGTTTATATTTATTCTAGTGTATCCGTTTTGTATAGATATTATTTCTTTATATTTTTCATCTATTTGAGTTTTTATAAGTTTAGGATCTTTATTTGCAATAATTTCTAAAGTATCGCCTATTATGAATAAATCAGCACCCGCAGGAAGCTGTACATTAGTCATGATTTCTTCTATTAGCTTATTCCAATCAAGCATTGTATATAGAAAAGAAATAACTTTATTATTTTCATCTTTTATTCCGACCATTACTATTGTACTTGGTTTTCCAGTCGTTAGAGATATACTTATATCATTTGCTAAGGCATTGTCATAATCTGAATCTACAAATCTTTTCCAAGTACCGGGCTGTAAGTCTTTTAATAATAGATTGTATATGCTGTAATCAAGAGATGTATCAAATTTTATTGAACCATCTATAGAACATACACCTATGTCTATTACATATGGATTTTCTTTCATAACTTCTTTTAATATATTTAATGATTCCTGATAGTTTTGCCAGTCAGAAGTTTTTGACATTTCAACCACAGACGGTATTGAAGCATAGAATTTGGCATTTGCTATTTGATTATTAACCCAGCTGTCAACAGAAAAAGTATATCCTGATAAAGTTCCTTCAAAACCTTCTTTGATTTTATTGTTCATAATATTACTTGAAAGGCTGCCTGATATTATAATTGTAGATGTCATTACAATTATTACTATTAATATTATAGTAAACGGCATTTTAAATGTTAGGTTATTGAAACTATTTTTCATATAACACTCCTGATTTCTATGTTTTTATTATTTTTATTGCAACACCAAAAGAGAAAGCTGCTGATAATATTGCAATATATTTTATTTGAAATGCAGAGAGTAAATTTATAATGTCTTAATAGAATATTAGATTGATGCGATGCGATGCGATGCGATGCGATGCGATGCGTATTCATAATAAAT
>NZ_SJDU01000048.1 GCF_005518285.1 Brachyspira catarrhinii
ATGAATTGTCAAAATATGAATAAAACTACTGTAATTTTGTTAAGCAAAGCAAAGCAAAGCAAAGCTATTATTATATCTTTTAAATAATTTTAAATTTTATATATTGAAATTTTTTAGGACATTTAATTTTTTAAGCGTCTGCTTGCGTTTTGCAAAAAATCAATTTGCAATTCTTAATAACAATGTGGCTCACGCTGTGTGCCTCGCCAAAGGCGGACTTTGGTCTTGGCAAGCCCATTGTGTTAACAATTCAGAGAAAGTCACACAATGGGTTAAAACCGCCTTGTTGTATAACTTTTTAACATTAATCAAATTCAATTTCGATAGCTTATCAAGGAAAATAAAAAATTCTTGTTTAGTTATAAATAAAAATTTATTTCAAAATAATGCCAATGGCAAAGGAGAAAAAAATGAGCGAAGAAAAATTTTGTAAAAACTGTGGAAAGCAAATAAACGAGGACTTTAAAATATGTCCTTACTGTGGAGAAAAAGTGCAAGATGAGATTACTGAAAATGGGATAAATAATTATGAAGTGTCGACTAAAAGCGGTATAGTATGTTTGCTTTTATTCATTCCTTCAGGATTATTTGGAGTGCATAAGTTTTATGTTAGGAGAACTTTGGGTGGGATAGTGATGTTAATATTAACCATTACGATTATAGGAGCTATCATTTCTTTTATATTATGGATAATAGATTTTATACAATTATTACGCGGAAATTTTAAAGATGCCGAAGGCAAATATATTAAAATAGAAAATTATGATACTGAAAATAGAGCAAATAATTATGAAGTGTCCCCTAAAAGCGGTATTGTATGTTTGCTCTTATTCTTAAAATTAGGAATATTTGGAGTTCATAGATTTTATGCGGGGAAAATAGGTTCTGGAATTATTATGCTTCTATTATTTGTTCCTTTTATTATTATTTTTTACTTTCATGATATTTGGTCGCATATGGTCTCTGGATTATATTATTACAATGAAGCTGATACTATATTTGGAGTAATGGTTATATGTTTTATTACTCTAACTGTATGGTGGACAATTGATTTAATATCAATTTTAAGAAGCAAATTTAAAGATTCTAAAGGAAGATATATAAAAATAAAATAACTAAAAATTTATTAATAGGAGATATAACAAGGTATGAGTAGCGGAAAAGAGGCTAAATTATTGAGAAAAGCGGGAGCTAATTAAAATGAACGAGTTGCCAATAGAAATAATAATTGCTGTGGCGGTATTAATAATTATAGCCGTTGCGATTTTAATTAAAGTTTTGATTTATAAAAATTCTAAAGCCTCTTATTTGGAAAAGAGTAAAACTTACGAAGAAATTGAAGGAGTATATTTTAATAAAAGCGCAAACACAAATATAAAAATTAAACATATAGAAGATAATAAATTTTATATAGAAGGATATTATAACGATAAAAGAATTATTCACGGTTCTATATCGCATAAGCAGAGTAAAAGTTTCAAAGGAAAAAGGAATACTTTTTCTTTTAAGATAAACGATAACTATTTGGAGATTTTAATTAAAGATAAAAATTGTTTATATGTTGAATATAAAACTATGAATAATATTGATAATAATATTAAAGCCTTACAGGGCATATACGAAAGAAATTTAAATTAATTATTAAGTTAAAAATAAATTTAATATAAAAAAATTAAATAAAGGAGAAACTTTCATGAAAAAATCATTAATTATTTTATTTTTTGCTTCTATTTTACTTTACGCTAAAGCCGAAGCTCATACTTTTAAGGAGTAAACTATGAAACAAAAAAATCTAAAATCACACAATAAACTTCAATTCTTTTCTCTCTTCCAAATTCTTTATAACTTTTGCGGGAATTCCAACCGCTACGGAATTTGCGGGAATATCTTTTGCCACAACCGAACCCGCTCCTATAATAGAATTATCGCCAATACTAACGCCAGGAAGTATATTCGCTCCCGAACCTATCCAAACATTATTTCCTATAATCACTTTTGACGGGTAAGTCGTATTTCTATCCGCCAAATCGAAGCCATGATTTAAAGTGGAAATTATAACATTTTGCCCGATAAAAACTCCGTCTCCTATAACGATTCCTCCTCTATCTTGAAAACAGCAGTTAATATTAAAGAATACATTTTTACCGATAGTTATATTTTTTCCAAAATCGGTATAGAAAGGCGGAAAACAATTAAAACTTTCGTCAATTTCTTGCCCCGTGAGTTCGGCGAATAATTTTCTCACTTCTTCGGGAGTATGATAAGAATTATTTAAAATCGTTGTTATTCTTATCGCGTTTTGAGCGCATTCATGCATGAAAGGAGCTTTTTCTTTATCGTCTCCTCTAATATAATTTCCTTCTTTACAATATTTTATAAAATCGTTCATATTCATTTTGTATCTCCTATTTTTAATTTTATTTTTCATTTTCATCTTTATCTTATAAAATTCGTCCAAGCGTCAGTTTCGACTTTTGGAGCGTTAATTCCCGCTTTTTTGCCAGCTTCTATACATTTTAAAATCCAAGCCATGTTTCTGCCAAGATTTCTCATTGTCTGCATACCTTCCAAATCTTGCATCGTTTCTTCGGGCGTATTTCCATGAACCATATTCCAATAAGTAGAAGATATTACGGGCATTTGCGTTACCGTTAAATGTTTTACAATCGTATCAAGCGTAGCCGTAGTTCCTCCTCGTCTTCCAGAAGCTATAACCGAAGCGGGTTTTTGAGCAAAATAATTATTAGCGGCGTAAAACATTCTATCCATTGCCGATAAAATTCTTCCGCTCGGATGCGCGTAATAAACGGGAGTTCCGAATATGAAACCGTCCGCATATTTTGATTTTTCTATCCATTCGTTTACTATATCGTCATTAAAAGTGCAAATATATTTTCCAACGCATTTATTACAGCCTATGCAATCTCTCACTTGTTTTGTTCCGATTTGCAATATTTCGGTTTCAATTCCGTTTTCGTTTAGAGTTTTTGCGACTTCGCAAAGCGCTGTATAAGTGCAACCGTTCATTTTAAAACTTCCGTTAAAAAGCAATACTTTCATTTTATTTTCTCCTTAAAAATTTTAATACCAATCATGTTTTTCGTTTCTTTCGAGAGAGGCTATTTTTTGCATCTCTTCGGCGGTTAATTCAAAATCAAATATATCAATATTTTCTTTAATATGAGCGGGATTGCTCGAGCCAGGAATAACGACAACCTCTTTTTGAATATCCCATCTTAAAATAACTTGAGCGACAGATTTATTATGATTTTGAGCGATTTCTTTCAAAACTTTATCGTTCAATAATTCTTTTTGATGTCCGCGTCCGCCCAACGGATACCAAGCCTGAACGACAATTCCTTTGCTTTGAATATACGGAACAACTTCATTCTCCTGATAATAAGGATGAATTTCATTTTGAACGAGAGCGGGCATAATAGTTATTTGCGGAAGAAAACTTTCCAACTCTTTTATATACCAATTTGATAAACCGATAGAGCGAATCTTTCCTTCTCTAACCGCTTTTTCCATTTCTTTATACGCCTTTACATCGTTTGCTCCTGGATGATGCAAAAGCATTAAATCAATATAATCAATGTCCAATTTTTCCAAAGCTTCGTTTATGGATTTTTCGGCATCGTTAAATTGACTCGGATATAATTTTGTAATGACGAAAATCTCTTCTCTCGGAACGCCAGATTTTTTTATTCCTTCTCCGACTTCTCTCTCGTTATGATACATATAAGCCGTGTCGATTAATCTGTATCCGTTTTGTAAAGCGGTTGAAACAGAATTAACGCAAGTCGCTCCCGTCAAACTGTAAGTGCCAATTCCAACAATCGGCATATCGTATCCGCTGTTTAATCTGACGGTTTTTGTTTGTAAATTAAAAGAAATATCGTTTTCCATGTTATTTTTTACCTCGCTTTTTTGATTTATTTCATTTGTCTGATTTGAAGAAAATAATTTTGAACAACTAATTAATTCGATAATTACAATGCAAATCATCATATAATTTAATTTTTTATTTTTCGTTTTCATTTTTTCTCCTTCATTAAATTACTATTTTATTAACGAGTTCATAGAATTTATTTCAAACCCTACAAACTCATTAACATTATCCTTTATTTTAAATTTGTATTAAAAAAGTCTTCCAATTTGTCGAATGGAATTCTATCTACTCTATCGTAAAGGTCTATATGTTCCGCATCTTCCACAATATATATTTCTTTAGGTTCTGCAGCGGCTTCGTAGGCGTCTTCGCTAAAGAAACGAGAATGCGCTCTGTCTCCCATAATGAAAAGAATTGGACGAGGCGATATTTCTTTGATAAAATCCAAAAGCCTATAATTCATCATAGACAAAAGGCTCGTGCTTGTAAAACCGCCCAAAGCGTTTGTATGATGTCCTCTTTTCAACGCGTAAAATCTAAACCATTCGGCGTTTAATTCGTCAAGCTCCGATGGAACTTCGTCTAAAGGTTCTTTTGGGAAAAATGGAATATATTCTGGATATCCGTTTTCCGCGTCAACCCATCTTTGCAAAGATAATCTTTCTTTTACTTTTTGCAAAGCTTCTCCTTCCAAACCTCCTCTTGCAGACACGCTAATATCATACATACTCGTTGTTGCAATCGCTTTAATTCTCGTATCGTATTGAGCCGCGGATAGAGCGAATCCTCCCGAACCGCAAATTCCCACTACTCCGATTTTTTCTCTATCGACAAATTCTTGCAAACCGAGATAATCTACCGAAGCGCTGAAATTTTCGACAAATATATCGGGAGACGAAACATTGCGAGGAAAACCTCCCGACTCTCCCATAAATGATTGGTCGAAAGCCAAAACTATAAAGCCTCTCAATGCGAGTTCGTTTCCGTAAACGCAAGGTCCCTGTTCTTTGACTCCGCCATAAGGAGCGCCGACTATAATCGCGGGATATTTTTTCGTTTTATCGATATCCTTCGAATAATATAAATCGGCGGCGACATCCAAACCGTAGCGATTTTTATATGTTACTTTCGTTCTCGTAACATTTTCGTTTAATTCTGAAATGTATCCCATTTCTTCCTCCGCTTTATTTTGATTTGCATTAATTTGTTCGTTGTTTTTATTATTACAGCAAATTAACGCGAAAACCGTAATAATAAAAATTAATGTTTGTTTTGACTTCATCGTCATCTCTCCTTCGCCGTTTTTTCGGCATTTTTAATTTTTTTATTTATTAAACAGTATTGCAAATAATAGTCAAATACTTTTTAGGTATGGGGAGCTATGCTTTAAAAGTATAGAATTAAAATAGATAATTTTTAGTCATGAAAATACGACCCCACGCATCTTTGCATGAGGTTCGTAAAAATTATATTATATAATAGTTCCATTTTTTACTACGGTATTTTTAGGAATTATGACTATTCCGTCTCTTATGCAGTAAAATTCGCTATCCTGATTTTGAATTTTCCTTTTATTAACTATGGTTACTTCGTTTCCTATTCTAACATTTTTATCTATTATAACATTTTTTAGAGTGCATTTTTTTCCTATCCCGATTTTAGGCAAATGTCGAATATTAAGCCTCTCAATATCCTCGCTATTTTCGTAATAGTCGCTTCCCATCATAATAACTTTTTCCAATGTAGTGCCGCTTTGAATAACTGAACGGAGTCCTATAACCGATTCTTTTATCGTGGCGTTTTCTATTTTGCAACCGTCCGCTATTATACTCGAAGTTATATTCGCTTTTTCGATTTTTGATGCGGACAAATAACGAACATGCGTATAAATCGGAGCGTCTTCGTCATAGAAATCGAAAGGAGGATTCTTGCTTCCGAAAGAAATATTCGCGTCAAAATAAGCTTTAATAGTTCCGACATCTTCCCAATATCCTTGAAATGCGTAACTGAACACTTTATATTTTTTTATCGCTTCTGGAATAATATCCTTTCCAAAATCCATCATCGTTTTGTCTTCCAAAAATTCTTTAAGAACATTTCTTCTAAAAATATATATTCCCATAGAAGCCAAATATTCTTTTTTAGGGTCTTCAATATCGAACATTTTCTTTTGCTCGGCGCTTAATTTTAAAGAATTAAGAATATCGTCTTCTTTAGGTTTTTCATAAAAATTAGTTATCTGTCCTCTTTTATTTACGAGCATTACTCCGAAACCTTTTGCGTCTTCTCTACTTACAGGCACGGTCCCTATAACTATATCCGCTCCCGTTTCAAGCATATGGCGAATCATAACATTATAATCCATACGATAAACTTGGTCGCCCGAAAGTATCAAAACATTATTGATAAATTCGTTGTCAAAATGCGAAAGATTTTTTCTCACCGCGTCCGCAGTTCCCTGATACCAATCTTCGTTTGTGTCCGTTTGTTCGGCGGCTAAAATGCTTACTTGTCCTCTTGAGAAGTTATCGAATCTATAAGCGTTATAAATATGATTATTCAAAGACGCGCTGTTGAATTGAGTTATAACATAAATATTCCTAAGTCCGCTGTTGATACAATTCGATACGGGAATATCTATCATTCTATATTGTCCGCCTAAAGAAACCGCGGGTTTTGAACGCGCTTTAACCAAAGGATATAATCTCGTTCCTCTTCCTCCTCCAAGTATTAATGCGACAGTGTTATATGCTCTCATAAAAAACTCCAAAAATTATTTATATTAATAGTATAGTAAAAAATTTTATATTTTTCAATAAGCAAAAATTATTTTATATTATATTAAAATGTTTTAAGGCTTTATAAATTCCGTCATTATCTACATCGTCCGTTATATAATCGGCGGCTTCTTTAAGTTTTTCGTTCGAGTTTCCCATAGCTATTCCGATTGCGCAATGCTCTATCATGCTCAAATCGTTCCCTCCGTCTCCGAAAGCCATAGTTTCGGAAATATCTATTTTGTAATATTCTATAATTTTGTCGACTCCAATATGTTTTCCTCCGCCTTTAGCGTCTACATCGGCAAATACGGGACACCATCTGCTCGATTCGCAATCTTTAAATATTTTTTCCATCAATTCTTTCTCTTTAATCTCGTCTACATAAATATTAACTTGCAAAACTTCGTCAATATTTTCTTCTACAAATTTTGGAAAATCTTCAACGGATGGAATTTCTAAATTGATTTCTTTTGAAAGCTCTTTAACTTTGTTGTCAATATAATTTGAAAATATTCCGTTATTCGTCATTACCGAGCATGGAAATTTTTCTTCGTTTTCTAAATAATCAAGTAAAGCATGCAATGTTTCTCTACTTATTCCTTTTCTATATATTTCTTTTTCGCCGATATAACAATCTTGTCCGTTTGAAGTTATATAGCCGTCAAATTCCAAATCTCCCAAATTATCTATTTGCAATTTGATTCTTCCCGTAGCTATAAAAACTTTTATGCCTTTTTCTTTAAGTTCTTTAATCGCTTTTTTTGAAGAATCTGAAACTTTATGAGTATTGAAACTAACCAAAGTTCCGTCTATATCGAAAAATATCGCTTTTATCATAAATTATAATCCTTTAATAGTTTTGCCACAAAATCGTAATTATTCATACTCATTATATGCGCTTTTTTATGAATATTAATCATACGCTCAAATAAATTCGTGGAAAGCTCGAGAGCTACTTTTTTTTCTTCTTCGGATTTTTCGCTTGCCGATTTCAATTTGTCAAGCCAATCTTCTGGAATATACGCCCCGGGCAATTTGTAATATATAAAATACGCCGTCTTATAACTTAAAACGGGAAAAAATCCGGGCATTAAAATAGGTTTTTCTTTTAATCCCATTTCTTTTAATGGCATTTCGTCTATCCAATTCAAGAATTTTTTTAAAGTTTCTATTTCGTATATCGGCTGGGTAAATATCGCCTTGACTCCGCTTGCGACTTTTTTTGAAAGCCTAACTTTAAGCATATCGTCATTTTTTGAATAGCTATTTATCGAACAGAAAGGATATATTTTTTTAAGCGGCTCTTTAAAAATAAAATCTCCCGCGCTTTTTCCTTCGTTCAAATTTCTTATTATTTTTATCAAAAGTTCCGAATTGCCCTCGAATACTCCTTTTGCCTGTTTTTGGTTTCCGTTTACAATCGGGTCTCCCGTCAACGCCAAAACCATTCTTATATCGAAATAATTCGCTCCGATAAAATCATTTTGAAAGGCTATTGAATTTTTATCTCTCATCGTTTGAGTTATTATAAAAGGTTTTTCGGTTTTTAATCTTTGAGTAAGTTGCAATGACGCGAGTATAGGCGAGATTTTCAAATTTGCGAAAGGAGAATCGGGAATAACAAAAGCGTCAATATATTTTTCTATTTTTGAAGATTCTATTTTTTGAGCCAAATATCCCAAATCGGCTTTTGCCTGAGGAGTTACTTCCAAAGTGAAAGTAAATTCATTTTCGTTTTCCAATTTGTTAATAAAATTTTCAACATTCATAAAATTATATTATGTTTTTATTATAAAAAAGTCAACTGTAAATAAAATATATCGCTTCGCTTCAAAGTATGGCATTTTCAAGTAATCTAATTTGTGTGGATTGCTTCATATTCGTTCGCAATGACGATTAAAAATTTTTTAAACCTTTAAAATATGTATAAAATGTATTATTATAAAGTCAAAATAAATAATTTTTCCTAAAATTTTATAATTTTTATGCTATTGTATATTGATTTTTTTTTTATTTATTTAATATAATCTTTAATATAAAATTAAAATAAAATTAAAATAATTAAATTTAAGAGGTTTATTTATGAAAGTAAAATTAATAATATTATTATTTATATTAACATGTTCCAAATTATTGCCCGTTAATTTTGAGTTTAGTTTTGGCGGTTCTTTAGGTTCGACTATTGATTTTAGCCAAGTAGTGTCTTCTTTAGATATAGCTAAACCTTTGGAAGGTAGCAGAATTGACTATGGATTTTCCGCAAGCGGTTTTTTGGATATTGGAGCTAATTTTGAACTGCAAGATAGCGAGGTTTTAAAAGGCGTTAGCATTCTATTTGAAACGGGATACTATTATTATATGAGATATAGGACAGAAACCGAAAATATAGATAAAAAAAATAAGTTTAAATATCATAATTTAATATTAGGAGTGTTGCCTAAATTCAATTTTAATAATGGTATTTCGTTCGGAATAGGAGCGGGTATATTTATGCCTCTCTATAGCTGGATAGGTCAAAAAATTAATGATAAGACTGAAGCAAGCCCTTTAGGATTAGGTATTTATGGAGGATTAAGTAAAATCGATTTCAAGAAAATAATTAATATGTATAAAGTTCCAATAATGCCTTATGTAAAATTAAATTTGGAGAAAAATTTTTATATATCGGAGCTTTGGGCTTTCAAAATCGGAGCAAATCTGATTTATAACTTTGGTATGGAATTCGATACTGATAATTTAAGAAAAAATACTACTAAATATACATTTGACGAATATAAATTTTATTCATTGTCGTTTGAGGTATTTTTTGGTTTCGGTTTTGGACGCCCTAAATAAAAATTATATAAATTAATTAGAAGTGTTTTACCTCATGTAAAAGAATGCCTCGCTTAATTGCGGGGCGTTTTTTAGTTTTTCTTTATAAATAATTAATGAATCTCGCCCCAACTTTTGCCTTTATGAATATCCACCGTTATTGGAACATTCGTTTTTACCGAGCGCTCCATTATATCTTTCATAACTTTCATTGCCTTGTCTGATTCTTCTTCGGAGACTTCCGCTACCAATTCGTCATGGACTTGCATAACTATTTTTGCTGTTTTGAAATGATTTTTAAATTCTCTATGAATTCCAATCATTGCGACTTTAATCATATCGGCGGCGCTTCCTTGAATCAAAGTATTCAAAGCCATTCGCTCCGCTTCGTTTCTTGCCATCGCGTTTGACGAATTAATCGTTTTTGATAAATCCCTTATTCTTCCCATCATAGTTCTAACATAGCCTTTATTTTTCACTTCGTTAATTACTTCTTCGCAGAAAGGTTTGACTCTCGCGTAGGTTTCAAAATATCCTTTTATAAAATCTTCAGCTTCTTTTCTTTTTATATTTAATTCTTTTGAAAGTCCGAATGCAGTTTTTCCATAAATTATCGAAAAATT
>NZ_SJDU01000479.1 GCF_005518285.1 Brachyspira catarrhinii
GAGTATGGAGAGTTTGATTCTGGCTCAGAGCGAACGTTGGCGATGCGTCTTAAGCATGCAAGTCGAGCGGACTTATTCGGGCAACTGGATAAGTTAGCGGCGAACTGGTGAGTAACACGTAGGTAATCTGCCGTAGAGTGGGGGATAACCCATGGAAACATGGACTAATACCGCATATACTCTTGACACATAAGTGTAGTAGAGGAAAGGAGCAATCCGCTTTACGATGAGCCTGCGGCCTATTAGCCTGTTGGTGAGGTAAAAGCTTACCAAAGCTACGATAGGTAGCCGACCTGAGAGGGTGACCGGCCACATTGGGACTGAGATACGGCCCAGACTCCTACGGGAGGCAGCAGCTGAGAATCTTCCACAATGGACGAAAGTCTGATGGAGCGACATCGCGTGAGGGATGAATGCCTTCGGGTTGTAAACCTCGGAAATTATCGAAGAATGAGTGACAGTAGATAATGTAAGCCTCGGCTAACTACGTGCCAGCAGCCGCGGTAATACGTAGGAGGCAAACGTTGCTCGGATTTACTGGGCGTAAAGGGTGAGTAGGCGGAACTATAAGTCTAAGGTGAAAGACCGAAGCCTAACTTCGGGAACGCCTCGGATACTGTGGTTCTTGGATATTGTAGGGGATGATGGAATTCTCGGTGTAGCGGTGGAATGTGCAGATATCGAGAGGAACACCTATAGCGAAGGCAGTCATCTGGGCATTTATCGACGCTGAATCACGAAAGCTGGGGGAGCAAACAGGCTTAGATACCCTGGTAGTCCCAGCCGTAAACGTTGCACACTAGGTGCTTCTATGATAGTAGGCGTGCCGTAGCTAACGTATTAAGTGTGCCGCCTGAGGAGTATGCCCGCAAGGGTGAAACTCAAAGAAATTGACGGGTCCCCGCACAAGTGGTGGAGCATGTGGTTTAATTCGATGATACGCGAAAAACCTTACCTGGGTTTGAATTGTTAGATGAATGATATAGAGATATGTCAGACCGCAAGGACATTTAACATAGGTGCTGCATGGCTGTCGTCAGCTCGTGTCGTGAGATGTTGGGTTAAGTCCCGCAACGAGCGCAACCCTTACCCTTTGTTGCTACCGAGTAATGTCGGGCACTCTTAGGGGACTGCCTACGTTTAAGTAGGAGGAAGGTGGGGATGATGTCAAGTCCTCATGGCCCTTATGTCCAGGGCTACACACGTGCTACAATGGCAATTACAAAGAGAAGCAAGACCGCGAGGTGGAGCAAATCTCAAAAAAATTGCCTCAGTTCGGATTGGAGTCTGAAACTCGACTCCATGAAGTTGGAATCACTAGTAATCGTAGATCAGAACGCTACGGTGAATACGTTCCCGGGGATTGTACACACCGCCCGTCACGCCATCGGAGTTGGTTTTACCTGAAGTCGTTAGCCTAACCGCAAGGGGGGCGGCGCCGAAGGTGGGACTGATGATGAGGGTGAAGTCGTAACAAGGCAGCCGTACCGGAAGGTGTGGCTGGATCACCTCCTTTATTCGGAGAT
>NZ_SJDU01000480.1 GCF_005518285.1 Brachyspira catarrhinii
AAATTGATTGCTTCGGCGAGCCTCGCAATGACATGCATTATTTTGTCATTGCGAGCGAGTGAAACAAGCGAAGCAATCTAAATATACACAGAATAGATTAATTCGGATTTTCAAGTCCTCGTAATGACAATAAATAATATCGCCATTGCGAACAATCTGAATAAAATCTCTTTTATAATTATATTTTCAATGTTATAATATATTCCGCTAATAAAAATTAATCGTAAGGATTTATAATGAATAAAAATTATTTTAAATTTATTTTAATATTTTTTTATATTTTTAATTTAAATATTCTAAATGCCGAAATAACGCTTTCTTTCGTAGGCGATGTGATGACGGGAAGCGATTATCCCGATAGAAGTTATCTGCCTCCAAACGAAGGTAAAGATATATTTAAAAATGTGGAAAATTATTTTAAGAACTCCGATATTAATTTTGCCAATTTGGAAGGAGCGATAGCGAACACAAATACGCAGTCGTCCAAAAGAGGAAAAAATTCTTATTCTTTTCGTATGCCTCCTTACATGGCAAACAGAATAGCGGAAGCTGGTTTCAATATTGTAGCGGTTGCCAACAATCATTCGAGAGATTTTGGAGACAAAGGTTATAAACAGACGCAGGAATATGTTCAAAACGCTGGAATGAAAATTATCGGAAATGTTTTGAATACGGCATCGTTTATCGAAATTAAAAATAAGAAAATAGGATTTTTAGCTTTCTATTATTTTTCTTACGCAAACAATTCGATTCAAGATATAGTTTCGGCAAAAGCTTTGGTTGAAAAAACAAAAAAAGAATGCGATTTTCTTGTCGTTAGTTTTCATGGCGGAGCGGAAGGCGGAAATATGTATAGAGTTCCAAAAACAACGGAAATGTTTTACGGAGAAAATAGGGGAGATGTTTATAAATTTGCAAGAGCGGTAAGCGATTCGGGAGCGGATTTGATAATCGGGCATGGTCCTCATGTTTTAAGAGCGATGGAAATCTACAACGATTCTTTTATAGCCTACTCTCTCGGAAATTTTGTAGGATATAAACAATTTTCTTTGGCGGGAAATAACGGAATAAGCGCGATATTACAAATCAAATTAAACGATAATTTAAAAATCGATTCGGCAAAAGTGATTCCGATTAAACTTATAAACGGAGGAATTCCAGCGGTTGACGGTTCAAAGGAAGCTATAAATAAACTCAATAACTACGCCGATTTGGATTTTCCAAATAGCGGAGTAAAATTTAATTCGGAAGGCGAAGCGATTTTAAAGAAATAATATAATTTTGGAGATACTATGGGAACTTTAGAAAATATGGATATTAATAATATTGCCAATTCAAACGACAGAATAACTAAAGAAGAAGCGAGAGAAAAAATTTACAAGGATAAAAATATTGAAAAAGCGATTAAAGAAGGAGTTGAAAATTTCCTCGATAATACGGAATTGCAAAAATATTCTTCAGATTCGGGAGCTTATAGCGAATACGAATATTTAAATAATTTTGTTTTGATAACGACAGAAATT
>NZ_SJDU01000481.1 GCF_005518285.1 Brachyspira catarrhinii
GATTACAAATAGGAAGTTTGGACAGTAAAGCAGATTTTTCTCAATTCTTGAAAGATAATAAATTAAATGAAAACCTTGTATTTGCTTATAAAAGAGTAGCATTTTTAGAAAGCGGTTTACTTACTGAAGAAGAAAAAAAACAATATCCTGCCTTTTTAAGCAGTATTATGCCTCGTCAGGGAGAAACTCAATATTTTAATATGCTTGTGAATCAAATACAAAGTAAAATGACAAGTTCACAATATACAGGCTGTCAATTTAAAAGCATTAATTTTAATTTTGCTAATAAAGCATTAACAACTATAAGTTCTAGTATATGGGTAACCGCAGAAAAAACTTTTAATGAAGCTCATAAAATAGAGGCAGAAAGAACCGAAAACAGAGATGTTGTAATGGCTCAAACTAATAAATACCCTACAAAAATGTTTATTAGCGGACTTGAGGCAATGAGCGTTTCAGATGCCACAATAGCATTTGAATGGAGTAAAGAAGATGTTTATAATATATCGGTTATTCGTTACAATACTCCGAACGGTAAATATACTCTTACAATCGGCGGTAATGCTATGTTTAACAAACAGTCTGAAGAGTTATTTTATAATTGGCTTTTAAATGGACAAAGGCTTTCAATGGTCATTGAAACAAATATGAAATGGAAAAATAAATATTATCCTTTAATATTTGTTTGTACTGATGTAAGCGGACAGCCTTCCAAACCTGCTATTGCCGCAACTGGTAATTTACAAGTGGCTTTGAATGGTTTTCAAGGTTTAGAACAAAGCGAAGATTTTAATAGTAACTATTGTTTTGCGTTCACGGATAGAGAAAGTTTGTTTTAATATTTTTATTTAGCCGCTGCATATTTTTGTAGCGGTTTTTTTTATATTTTTTTAGCAATATTATACAAATGTATAAGAAATATTTTTTTAATATGTTAAAATATACTAATAATCAGTATATTACTTAAGGAGAAATAAGTTATGAAAAGAAATGAAATGACACTAAAAGAATTTTGTATGCGCTACCCTATCAAAGAAGTTGTTCTAAAGCCTGAAAATCCGGAAGACGAACAAAGTAAATTAATAGAAAGTGAGGTTTACAGTAGGTCTTTAATTTATAAAAGATTTGGAGAAAATGCTAAAATTAGTTTTAATGAATTGTCAATGAAAGAAGAAACAGAATATCTTATTCAAGTAGAATTAAATGAAAAACAAAATAATATTTTTGCTATGCTTGATACAGAGATAGATGGACAAAAATGTTACGGAGAAAATGATATACTTTCAGATTTAACTAAAAAAGAATATTCAGAATTAGCAAGCTCTTTAAGAAATTTCAAAGAAGGTTTAATCATTATGTAACGAGTTTTGAAGAGGCAGAGCTTAATTCTATTACAGAATATCAATATAAAAACTTTGTTATAGATGAAACTACTTTTATTTATTATGATAGAGGTATTTTAAGTTTATATACAGGTTTTATATATTGGTATGATGTAGTAAAAGAGGCTTGGCTTCA
>NZ_SJDU01000482.1 GCF_005518285.1 Brachyspira catarrhinii
AGATATATTTTATTTTAAAAAATTTATTTTTATTTATACCAGAAGATAAATTTACAACTTTATTTTGTTTATCTTTAATAATATATTTTTCTATATCGCTTTTTGAATTTTCCGATATTGTGATTATAGTCGTATTACAATTTATGCTATCGTAAACATTTTTTCCAAAATTAGCGGCTTCCAATTGTTTTTGTTTATTTGAAGAATAATAATCTGGATGAAGTAATGGCAACAAATCATGTATAACTAAATAATTCTTTATATTATGATTAATAATTATTTCTGGTATTTTTAATGAAAACGAAACATAGGCGTCTATATTTTTTATAATATTTTCTAAATTATTTTTATTTATAAACTTACATCGAGAATATTCTTTAATTTGTTTGCATATTTTACTACGAAAAAAATCTTCATCGCATTCGGCTGCCAAATAAATAGTATATATATATATACTATTTATTATATTAGTTAATATATTTACTTCATAATTAAAAACTCCTGCCATTCCAGAATTAGAACTAATAGCGTTATAACTTCTTGATATATCGAAAACAATATTTATTTTTTTCCATAACATATTTTTTATTACTCCATATTATTTACTCATAAAATAAGGTTTATAATCAATAGCAAAATTACACTCGTTGCAAGGTTTCAATTTATCTATATCTTTTAATAATTTCTTTCTTAATTTTTTCATTTTAATATTATTAAAAATATATAAAATACTTTCATTATTCGCATCGCCAAGTATAAAATTATTATGTTCTTTTATATCCGACCTAAAATTGCAACAGGGCAACACTTTACCGTTATAATCAATATAAATATCGGTAAACGGTATATAACATGGATATTTTCTAACAACTGCAGGAATTGTATCCAATACTCCGCCTCTATTATTGCCGTTTAATCTAAAATCTCTGGCATACATATTTAAATTCATATCTTTATATTTAAAAGCTATTTCGTATCTATCGATTGTATTTATTTTTTCTATAAAATCTAACCCTAATTTTTCCGCCATTTTCCCGACTTTTATTTTAATATCGTTGGCGTTAAATATTTCGTCTTTACTTAAATACGATTGTATATTCATTGATTTAAGTCCCGCTTCATATAATTCATCTAAATAATCTCTTGTTAAAAAATCGCCGTTTGTGTTTGTATGCAATGTGGCGTTTGGAATTATCGCTTTCGCTTGTTTTAATCTTTTAATAAAAATTTCTCTATTTGAAGTAGGTTCGTTATATCTGCTATAGCTAATCATATTACTATAATTTATAGATTTTAATTCGTTTAATATTTTTAAATATAATTCTTCTAACATTAAAATATTAGTAGAATTTCTATCAATAAAAGAATTGGGACAAAACCAACATTTTCTATTGCAATAAGAAAATATTTCTATTTCAACCATTCTTATATATTTATAGTTTACTTTATATTTATTATAAAACATTTTTATTCCTTTTTTACCTACATTAAAAATTTATTTCTAAAATTAT
>NZ_SJDU01000483.1 GCF_005518285.1 Brachyspira catarrhinii
TTATTATTATTATATCCATATACCATCGATATTTTAGTATTATTTAGTTCTTTATAAACATAACATTCATTATTAGTCTTTTTTTGAGAAAAATCTATAAAAAATAAACAAGCATCAACATCTACATTGAAATATTGCTTTGAATTTATATTATATATTTCTGCATTTTTATATCCTAAATTATTATCCCATAAATATTTTAGGATTTTTCTTGCCACAGATGTTTTACATAAAAAAACAAAGTAAAAATTATATTTATAAAATTTTTCTATTAATATTCTAAATATAAATTCCGACACATCAAAATTACTTTTTCCCATAATAGCATCTATACCATTTAATTTTGATATTTTATTACTTTTATTAGGAATATTTTTCATTTCGAATAATGATAAATATGAATTTGTTACCCAAGGTGTATTACCTATCAATAATAAATTATCATTTATATTAAAAAAACTTGTAATATCTTTGTTGTCTAAATACTCAAATATGTTATCTTCTATTATACAAACATTGTTTATTTTTTTATTTTTTATATAAGAACAATAATCATTATTAATTTCTATTCCTATAGAATATTTAGGATTCAATATTATATGAGCATTTAAAAGTATGTTTCCTAATCCGCAAGTTGGTTCTAAAATAGAATCAATATTAATTTTTTTATTTAATAGTAGATTTATAATTAATGTAGATAATTCTAGAGGTGTTTGAAAATCTCCATATACTGATTTTATATTATTTTTTTTCATAATAATTTATCAATATCAGGTAAATTATTAGATTCGGCTATTACCCTACCATATTGCAATCTCCATTGTAGGGTATTTGATATAGTAAGATAGCCTATATTAGGTCTATTATATAATATTTCTTTTGCAAGATTATATGCCTCTATGTCATCAATTGGAAGATTTTTATCAAACAATATTGATACTATATCATCTTCATTGGCTTTATTATCCAAAGCATTATTTATCATAGTAGTTAATTGGAAATCTGCTGTTCTATTTTTATCTATATATATTAAATGTTGAATATTTAATATTGAAGAATTAGTTATTGGATTATCAATTTTATTATACACAAATACTAATAAATCATATCCTAACCCATATATTTTTTGTCTTGCTGACTTAAATGGACTAGAAGATTGTGGCTGAATAATACTTGTAGTTTTTATATCAACATTTAAATCTGGAAAATCTATACCATTAGATGAATTACCCGAATTAAATTCATATCCTGATTGTAATAAATGGTTTTTAAATCTATGTTCAAAGTCTGTTGCTATTTTTTTTCCATCCGTTGTACCATATAATAAAGAATTATTATAACTTGCTTCTAATTTTGAAAAAATAACACTTTCTTTTTTTAAATTATCAATAGTTAGTCTCATAAATAATAAATTCCTAATAATAAAATACCACTTTACTATTATAAAAAAGTGGTATTTTATTTGTTATTATTTATTCTTCAACTTTTAAGTGAAGCTCTTCA
>NZ_SJDU01000484.1 GCF_005518285.1 Brachyspira catarrhinii
TAATAGTTTTATCGTCAACATCGGTTAAATTCATAGCCAATTTTACTTCGTAGCCAAAATCTTCCAATACTCTTCTAACCAAATCGCTAAAAATATAAGCTCTGAAATTTCCTATATGAGCGTAATTGTAAACCGTTGGACCGCAGGAATACATAGCTACTTTTTTATCGTTTATCGGCTTAAATATTTCTTTTTCTCTCGTAAGCGAATTATAAAATGTTATCTCTTGCATAATTATCTCGTTTTAAATATTTTATCTTTTATTAATTTTACTAAACAAATCATAAATATAATTATAACAAAAAATTATTCCTTTGTCAAAATGTTAAATTAATAATTTGTCTTCAATAAATATTTTTATATTAAAAATAAAAATGGCAGAGCATTTACGCCCTGCCTATATAAATATTAAAACCTTATCTAAATTATTATAACATAAATTATTGTAATAATTCTCTATCTACCAAAGTATTTGCAGGCACATAATCATTAACTACTTGAGAGAAAACTAAAGTGTCAGCAAATCCTCCGCGTCTTACGGATAGGAATAAATCGTTATATTCGTTTTCCGCTCTTCCCATTTTCTTTAATGTTACGGCTTTGTAAAAAGTCGCATCGTTTGCAAATCTCGTGCTTGGATATTCGTTAATAACTCTATCAAATAAATCTACCGCGCTTTGCAATTCGTTTATATCGGTAGAATATGTTTGATAAAGCATTCCGTTCCATAATAAAGACAATGGTTTAAATTTTTCTATAGCAGTATTATTCATAACATTCTTAAACGCTGCGTCAGCCAAAGGAATATTGGCTCTATTGCTTCTTGAAAGGAAATAATAAACTATTCCTCTAAATTGATATATCTGTCCCAAATCTACTCCCGCAGGCAAATTATTCAAATCCAAATTGTCTATATAGTTTCTCGCTCTCGTATATTCTTTATTTGCAATCATTACTCTTATCTCTTGAATGATTAAAGGGTCCGTTTTATGCGTATTTGCCCACGGACTATAAAAAGTGTTTATTGTGGCTTTTCTCGGTCCTCTTCTTACTGGTCTGGAAGTTCTAACGGGCGCAGGCGTAGTTGGAATCGGTCTATTTTCAAAAATTTGATTATTATTATAATTATAATTGTTATTATTACTAAGTCCCAAATCGTCATAAAAAGGATTCGATTCAAAATCGTTAGATTCCAAAATAACATTCTGATTCGTAGATTGTTGATATTCTTGCTCTATTTGATTTATATACTCGTCTTGAACATCTTGATTATTGTCCTTACAAGATATTATAAAAATTGAAGACAAGAAAATTAACGATAAAAATATAGGTAAAGATTTTTTTAACATTTTTTACTCCAAAAGTATAATTCGTATTTTTTATATTATCGGAAATTGCCCCAAAAACATTAAATAAAATAATAATGAAAACAAAAAAATTTTATCTCATACTTTTATCGTAAGGCAACCCCGAAGCCTTTGGAGCTTGAGAATTTTTTGAAG
>NZ_SJDU01000485.1 GCF_005518285.1 Brachyspira catarrhinii
AGGAGTAATTATGAAATATACGATAAAAATAATTTTCCATATCGAGCGCTTCGTCAAGATATTCATTGGATTTTATCAATTCTATAACTCTTGTAATATTTTCTTCGGGCATTTTGTCTATAATTTGAATTAACTCTTCTTTAATCGTCATAAGTCTCTCCTTAAAGTATTTCAATTTTGCAATATGTTTCTTTCTTCAAAATAAAGCGAAATTGCAATTTTAAGTTCTTTCAACGCTTATTCTTCCGTTTTTCCAAACGCACTTATCGAATCGAGTTCTTCGGCTATTGCGATATATCCTTCGTCTTCTTCGCTGAAAAATATTTTTATCGTATATTTCATAATTACTCCTCAAGATTATATTTTTTTATAATATTTAAGAATTGTTTAATTTGATAAGATTTAATTTCTCCATTAACATTTTGTATATTTAATAATTATACAATTTAGAGTTATAAAATCAATAGTTATTATTTAGACTTCGTTTAGTCGGTAAGTTTGGTTAGTTGATTAGTAAAAACAATATCAAGTTGGCGGTAAAGTTTGTTATTTATTTAAGAAATATTGAGAGGCTTGTCCGGATGGGCGGGCTTTAGCTCTAGTTTCTTTACTTCAACATTATCTTTCATAAATATAATTATAACAAAATATTTTAATTTGTCAAAATAAATTAATTCAAAAAAGATAAAGGATTTTTAATTATAATTAGTTAAATATTTAAGGCTTATAAGTTGTTGAAGTTATTAACCATTCTTTATATTCCGTGTAATAATAAGCGGTTAATTCTTCCACTTGTTTTTGATATTTATCTTTTAAATCTCCGCCGAGAATTCTTTTTCCTACTCCTTCCAGAACATATTGAACTCCCGTAGTAGCGTCATATCCTCCGTTATGAGTGAGTCCAAGATTATGCAAATGCTCATGAAATATTACTCCTACAAAACCGATAAAAATTCCGTATGCGAATTCGCTTTTCCAATTCATATTTGGAATTCCTACATAAGTAGCGTATGATAAATTATCTACAAATCCTTCCAAAGCGTATCGGGATGGACCTACGCCTCCTACAGCAACTTGCCCCGTTCTATTGTATTTGCAATATTGAACGTTATATTTGCAATTTCTTATAACCTCTAAAAGTCTGTTTTTATCGTATGGGTCTCCGAACTTAATTGGAATGTTATTTGTGTAGGTTTCGGCTCGCGAATATATATAATTTGTTTTTGCCATAAATGCCGTTTCAAATTCTGGCGTGTTTATTATCGCTCTCATCAAAGCCAAAGAACGCAACGCCCATCTTTTTTCTTCAACCGTAATAACCGTATAATTGCTTATTTCTGGAGCTATATAAAATCTCTCTATTCCCACTTGCCAATAAGGATATTTTTTATCTATTTCCTCTTTTGTGTAATCGGAAGGTTTTATTGGATTATTATTACAACTAAATACGAATAATAATAAAAATATATATTGTAATTTATTTTTCATGT
>NZ_SJDU01000486.1 GCF_005518285.1 Brachyspira catarrhinii
AATGCTTTAATATGATTAGATTTTTTCAATTCTTCATTTTTTAATACTCTAGCTGTTTCACTATTATTAATTTTGTTAATAATACAATTTATAATATTAACATTTCCGAATATATTTTCTAAGTTTAGATTATCTATATTTAATCTAGTTATATTTATTACTAATTTAGTATTTATGTAATTAAATGATAATTTATTTATTCTTTTTTGACTATTGCTATATAAATATATAATACCGTTATTATTAGATGTAATTGTATCAAATGATATTTTAGTATATGAAGTAATTTTTATATCTATTAATCTAATAATATTTTCTATAGTTACATCTATAAAAGATACTTCATTTTTAAATTTACTCCCTGTAAATTCTAATATATTAAATACTGAATTTATAAAAAATATCTCTGAATCGAAATTATTTTTTATAAAATTTGCATTGTTCATAAATTTGCACAACATTAAAAAACTTTTTTGAGCAAATGTAGTTTTAATAAAAATGGTATCGCTATAAAATTTATTATTAAAAAATATAAGATTCGAATTAAATTTAACATTATTAAATTTTACTTTATCATTAAATATAACTGTGTCAAATTTTACTTTATCATTAAATGTAACTGTGTTAAATTTTACTTTATCATTAAATGTAATATTATTGAAATTAATCTTCTTGTTAAAATTTATATTATACAAATATAATTGATTGCAATTTATTCTATTGAAATTAATTTCTGAAAAGATAGTATTATTGTTATTATAAAATTCTATATTATACAATTTTATAGAGTTTATAACTTTAATAAAACTAAATATTATGATATCAAATTTAGATTTATAAAAAATTAAGTCAGAATAAAAAATAGATTTGAATATATTTATTTCATTTTTGAATTCTACCTCTGAAAAATCTACGTCATTATTAAATTTGGAATAAAAAAAACTAGCTTTTTTATTGAAAATAGATTTATTGAAATACACGTAATTATTAAATTTTATTTTACTAAAGTTTACTTCATTTTTGAATTCTACCTCTGAAAAATCTACATCATTATTAAATATTATATCATAACTATACATATCATAATTATTTATATATGTATAAAAATTATTAAAAATTGTATTTTTTAAATTAATTTTAAAATTAATCTTTCTTTTTTTGTTTAGTATTTTTATTAAATGATAAAATTTAAAATTAAAATTAATTTTTATTTTTTTACATTTATTTCCAATATTTAAAGTATAATAATATTCTTCCTCATCAGTTATAGTTATAATATCATTTTCATCTGCTTCTTTACCTTTACTAAGTGCCTGTTGTAATAAATCATACTTTAGCCATTTGGTAAGCTCTTCTTTTGAATTATATACTGTAAGCTGTTCTGTTATGCTATATTTCTCTATTTCATCAACATTTAAAATAGTCATAAAAAACTCTTAAAAAATTATACCCCAATTATAACCCAAATACTTAAATCATCAACAATATAT
>NZ_SJDU01000487.1 GCF_005518285.1 Brachyspira catarrhinii
ATTAAAAGTTTAATAGGAGATATTGATATTAATTCAGAAAATATAGAAGAAATATTAGACAAAAACTATAATAATATATTAGATAAATATAAAAAACTAAAAAAAGAAAACGAAGCGGTAGCTTATTTATCTTTATCTGGTATTCTTGCTTATATAAGTCCTAATATAGATATTTATAAATCAATAGAAAAAATAATTAAAGACGATATTAGCTCTATATCTGATAAAACTTCATTATTATTGGAAGTAGAAAAATATTTAATTGATTCATATTATAAAAAAAGCGGATTATCATTTTATACGCGTAATAAAATATTAGATATAATTAAAGACAATAAATTTTCAGTTAAATCATATATAGAGGTTAATAAAGTTTGCAGTTTTGGATATAGAAATAATAGACTTTCAATATATGGATGGACATTTTTATTAGAGAAAATATATTGCATATCACCAGATACATTAGTTGACTTTATAATAAAATCTAAATGTAAAGAATCCGATTTGTATTCGGAAGTTATAGCTATTATAATTAATAATCGATATGTATTAAATCAACATAATAGTATAAATAGCCAATTTTTAAAGATGACTTTATTACACGAAAAAATTAACTCAAATATAAATCATACAAAAACTACCGATATGCTTAAAATAGAAATAGATATAGATAACCTTATAAAAATGAATATCCCTAAATATATTATTTTTTTAGGGTTTATTTATTCTTTTAAAATATTTTATAATTTCCAAACTAATTCATTTAATGAAAATATAGATAATTTTTTTAATTTAGATATATTTAAAGACATATTTAATAATGATAATATTGACGATATTATACAAATACTTCATAATCAATTAGAATACGAATTTAAAATATTAAATAAAATAATTAATTCAAATTTAATTAAAGAAACAAATGCAAAAAATAAATTAGCAAAAGAATTTCTAATAAAATATTTTTCTAGAAGCGATTTATTTTGGTATTCATTTGCTGGAAAATATACTATTATATTTGAAATAGTAAATATAATAAATTCATTAAATGATTCTGGTAAAAAAGATATATTAAAATCATTATTAAATAAATGTTGTATCATAGAAGACAATAAAAAGTTAAATATTCCCGCTTTTACAAATATAGCTTATAAGCATTGTAATAATACCAATTTAGAGAAAAAAGTTGATACTATGTTTTTTATATATTGTAGATGTTCAGAAGAAAGTTATAAAAGTATTGACGAAGTAATTATTAGATTTTTAAATTTGAAATCCAATTTTATAAGTTATTCGGACATAACGCTATTTTTAATGCTTGGTTCTGTTTTTGCATGTCATTTTAATAACATAGACAATACTTTAAATAATAATAATTTTCAGAAATTTCTTGAGGAATTAAAAAATGATAACAATCTGAAAATATTTTATGAATTGTATAACGATTATAATAATATTGATAATAGTTCATTAGAAAATTTATGCGT
>NZ_SJDU01000488.1 GCF_005518285.1 Brachyspira catarrhinii
GTTGGCTTCATATATAGTAAAATCTTTTTGTATATTAACTGGGGTTAAATCAAAAAATTCACTAAACCTATCTAAAGAAAATCTTATAGTATAATCCTCATATGTATTGTGTATTGTATTGTATGCATATAAAGTCGTTTTATATTTTTCTCCTATGGATAAAATTATACTATTAGAATACGCGCTCCAAATATTTAAATTAGAAACTGCAAAACTTCCATCTTCATTATTCCAAGTAGAACCTCCGCTATCTTTATTATACCAATCTGGCGCTCTATTAAGCTCCAAGCCATAACCGTAATTTTTTATATAATCGGGTTTATCTAATTTTAAAGGTTTGTTAGAATATTTATAAATAAAGTTTGGAGAGAAGAAGCCTTTTGAAACTACATTTGCTTTATAAACATATCCCGCGGGGCTTTCCATAATCAATTCAAAATCTTGTAAAATTCCTTTATGGTTTAAATTTCCTAACAGGTATAAAATTATTAAAGCTATAATAGTAATAATTATAAACGGAATATAAATTTTTAGAAATAAATTCTTATTTTTTACATTTTCATCTTCATCTTTTATTTGCTTTGTTATTATTTCCATTGTTAAATACCCATATCCAATTTTTCGTATTTATTTAATTTTAAAGTTATCTTTATAAAAAATAATTCAAACTTTAATCTTTTATCCGATTGCCTAATTCTTATTATTGTATGATTGAATAATGAAACATCTATATATGTAAACCATTTTTTTACAAATCTTTCATAATTAATAGCTTTATATATTAACTCGTCTTTACTATTATATAGAGGCGACATCCTATAATATTTCCACCATAATTTAATACCTTCAAAACTATACCAAAATTTTTCTTTATAAAGCCAAGGTTTATTTTCTCCAATATAATGAATTATACCGGGATTTTTGAAGCGTTTTTTAATTTCCTTTATTCTATTTTTATCATTCTGATAAGAAATATAAAAATCTAAATCTTTAAGAAGATTCCATCTTGAATCCAAATATTTAACCCTTTTTTCCAATACGGCATTCAATATGTCTTGGTCCTGAAATTCTAAAGGACTATTTTGTTCTGTAAATTCTAATAATTCGTTTAAAATATTGTCTTCTCTAAATTTTTTTAAATTTAATAATAAAACTCCCGCGTTAAAATATTTTAGACTTTCCTTTTTCAATATATTTAAAACATATTCTCTAATGTTTAAGTTTTTGCTTGTAATAAAATTTTCATGCTTTACGGAGATTTCCATATTCATATCTTGTATGGCTCCTATAGCATAATCATCAATATTAAAGTTATATAATTTTGATAAATCATCCATAATTATTAAATCCGCGTCTAAATATAGAACTTTGTCATATTGCGGAAGTAACTCTGCGATAAAAAATCTAAAATATGTCTCTATAGATATATAGTTATAATTTTTTCTTCTCGACATATAACTTTCTATATTGAATTTTTTAACC
>NZ_SJDU01000049.1 GCF_005518285.1 Brachyspira catarrhinii
TTTATCTTAATTGATTAAAGGCTCGGTTTTTTATTTTTAGATTGCTTCACATTTTTCAAATATTCGCAATGACGAAAAATGCATTGTCATTGCGAGCGAGTGAAACGAGTAAAGCAATCCAAATAAAAATCTATTTTGTGTGTATTGCAAATGTTTGCAATGACTATTTTTTAATTAGTCATATTTTCCACAAATAAATCTTTTACATTTTCATTCGTTAAATGGCTATAAAATTGATTTATCAGTTTATAACCGTTTTTTATAGCGTTTGTGTCGTAATCGCTATAAATATAATTTGTTTTGAGTTCTGGCATAGAAATTTCGGGATTTTCTTTTATCGGTTTCATTATAAAATCAAAATCATTTTTATTAAATTTATTTTTATAAAAAAACGCGTAATATGTCGGCATAAATTCAAAATTAATTTCTTTATTTTCTTTTATTTCCAAAGATAAAATCGTCCCAATATCTAAATAAGGATATCGTCCTTTATGACTCGATATAAAATTTCCGAGCGAATATATTATTATTCCTTTATGATTTTCTCCTTCGTATATTTCGGAACATCTCGGAACATGCGGATGATGTCCTATTATTATATCGACACCGTTTTCGATTAAATTTCTTGCAATTTCTATTGTCGATTTTTCTGGTTCTGTAGTATATTCCAAACCGAAATGAAGAGAGATAATTTTTAATTCTCCGTTTGTCGCCAAAGTTAAATCGTCTTTTACTTTTTCTATCAAATCTTTTTCTTTAGGGAAAAAATTCATAAAATAAAAATATCCGTTTTCGTTTGTTCTATAACTTATTCCGTTGTCAAGCATTGTATAAGCAGACAAAAAAATCGGAATATCGTTAATATTCGTTATCAAAGGTTTTATATCGTTATCGTTTGTCGAGCCTCCTAATATCAATTTATTATTTCTTTCAATTTCCGCTATCGTTTGAGCTTCCGCTTGAGCGCCTTGGTCGTAAGCGTGATTATTCGCCACGGAAAATAAATCAAAATAATTAAAAAAATATCTTAAATATTCTATTGAGCCGTTAAATTCGGGGTAGGGCATTGGAGGTTTATTCGTATTAACGGCAAATTCTAAATTGGCAAATATTATATCTCCCGTCAAATAATCTTTTAAGTCTATTAAAATATCTTTATTTTCAAAAGATTTTACCACATTAGGATGCGTCATTATATCGCCTACAAAAACGAGTTTGGCTGATTTTGGTTCTTTTTGAATTTCTTTATTGCATGAAAATAAAAATATCATAATTATAAAGAAAATATATTTAAATTTCATTATAATTATCCTCGTTATTTTTACCTTCCGCATTTTTTGATTCTTCTTCGTTCGATTCCGACATTCTTATATTTTTAATCGGAGTGAATTCCATTTCAATTATTCTTCTGTCTTCCACTTTCATTATTCTTATTCTATAGCCGTTTAATATTAATCTTTCGTTCGTTTCTGGAATATGGTCTAATTTGTCTATAACATAACCCGCAATAGTTTGATATTCTTCATGTTCTTCAATATTCCAATTTAAAGCTTCGTTCACTTCCTCTATTGAAGCCGTGCCGTTTACTATTATTCTTTTTCCTTTGAATTTAATCAAATCTTCTTCTCTCTTATCGCTTTCGTCCGTTATATCGCCCATAATCTCTTCGACTATATCTTCCATAGTGACAAGTCCCGCAGTTCCTCCGTATTCGTCAATAGTTATAGCCATTTGCAATTTCTTTTTTTGCATATCGTTAAATAAACTGCTTATTGTTTTAGTTTCGGGTATAAAATACGGAAGCATTATATAATCAATAGCTTTATTTTTAGTTTTGTTTTTATTATTCGATTTTAAATAATCTTTAAATAACGAGCGAGTATGAAATATTCCGATTATATGGTCTATAGTTTCTTCATATACGGGAAATCTTGAAAGCCCCGTTTCTACCGTAAGGCGAATTATATCGCTTATCTCCGTTTCCGCTTCTATACAAACCATATCGACTCTCGGCGTCATTATTTCGTCAACGGTTTTGCTTCTGAAGTCGATTACTCCCGTTAGTAATTCATGAGTAGATTCTTTGATTATTCCTTCTTTATGTCCTATATGAATTATCGTGGTAATATCGTCCATACTTGATAAAGCGCTTCTTCTTTCCGTATTCCTCAAATTTTTTGGGACTAAATAATTCATTATAAAAGTGGTTATTTTATCCATTAAAAAAGTTATAGGTTTAAAAATAAAATAACTCGCTTTCATAAAATATAAAAGATAAGGAATTGTTTTTTCGGCGTTTACTCTCATCAATATTTTTGGCAAAATCTCTCCGAATATTATAATAAGAACGGTTATAGTTATAGTTGATATTGTAACCGTTAAATTCTCGGATAGATTTGTAAATGTTCTCGCTATTCTTATGGCAAAGACGGTAATCATAGAGCTTGCGGTAATATTTACTATATTATTTCCGACAAGCAAACTCGGTATCATCGAACTCGATTTACCCCAATATTTCATGTCTTCTTCTTTAATTTTTTTCTCTCTAACAAGACGCATTAAAGTTACTTCGTCTATGGTGGTATATGCCGTTTCGCTTCCAGAAAATAGTGCCGAAAGCATTATAAGAATTATTATAATAAATACTTCGATAAAATAAATTAATAGAATTTCCATATAATAAAGTTAAGGAATTATTATTTTAAATATCCATCGCTATATTGACGCTTACGAAACCTATATTCGATTGAAAAGGAATAATAATAGTTTTTAGATTTTTCGGTATAATTTGTATCTCTTTACCAAAATATAAAATAGGAGGAGTAATATCGCAACTTATACCTTCTTCGGATAATTTCGTTATTGCAAGTCCGCTTATCGTATTTCCTATTTCGTTTATTACGCTTCTCATCATATCTTCGAATTCTTCTTCGGAGTCGTATTCGGAACGTTTTTTATCGGTAAGGTTTTCCGTTAAAAGTTGAGAAAAATTTTCGGGGAATTCGTATAAAACTTGTCCGTTTACATCTCCCACAATTCCTATGGCAACGCCGTAGCCAGAGAATAATTTTCTGCCCTGTCCTTTTACCAATGTTCCCTTTTCCATAGAAACTCCCGCCATTTCTTTAAATATCGAAACTAAAGAAACTATAAACGGATTGATAAATCTAACATCCATGAATTTTATCGTATTTGTCGTCATATACTATATTCCTTATTCCTTTTTATCCTAATGTTAACAGTATCGTAATATATAACCATATTATAACAAATTTTTTTATTTTTTCAATTATTTATTTAGTAGTTATTAAGACTGGGCTAATGAATTTTATATAAATATAATTAATCTTAATGGTAAATATACCGTATATATATATATAGTGTATTAAAAAATTATTAGATAGTATTTTAAACTTGCTATTTAACATAATTTATAATATAATACAATAAACAAAAGGGGTTTTTATGTCATTTGTTCATTTACATGTTCATACGCAATATTCGATACTTGACGGAGCGGCGCGTATAAAATCTTTATATTCTAAAAAAGATAAAACTAAAAGGCTTATACCGGGATTAATAGACAGAGCTAAAGAACTTAATATGCCCGCTATAGCTATAACCGACCATGGAAATATGTTCGGAGTTATGGAATTCTTTTCGGAAGCGAAAGATAAAGGAATAAATCCAATTATAGGATGCGAATTGTATGTAGCTCCAAAAACTAGATTCGATAAAAAACTTGAAAGCTCGGAAGAAAAAAGTGCAATGCATTTAGTTGTTTTGGCAAAAGATAAAGAAGGATACGATAATTTATGCAAATTGGTAACTTTCGGATATACTGAAGGATTTTACTATAGACCGCGAGTCGACCATCAATTAATAGAAAAATATCATAAAGGATTAATATGTTTAAGCGCTTGTATGGGAGGCGAAATACCGATTGCCATAAGAAGAAAAGACAATAAACAGGCTTCACAATTAGCGGAATATTATAAATCTATATTTGGAGAAGATTTTTATATTGAACTTCAAGACCATGGAATACCCGAAGAAAAACATCTTAATAGCGAATTATATAAATTAGCAAATTCTCATAATATAGAAACGGTTATTACGAACGATGTGCATTATGTTTTGAAAGAGGACGCGAAGGCTCATGAAATACTTCTTGCAATACAAACGAGAGCGAAATTAAGCGATGCAAAAAGATATAAATTTCCGAGCAACGATTTTCATTTGAAAAGCGAAGAAGAGATGATGAAATCCTTTTCCAAACTTCCAAAAGCTTTTGAAAATACAATTAAAATAGCCGAACAATGCAAAGATTTGAATATAATGACTAAAAACTATTATATGCCTTCTTTTGAGCTTCCATCTGGAGAAACGGAAACTACGATTCTTAAAAAAATGTGTCTTGAAGGACTTAATAAATATTATAATAACGATATTCCTAAAGATGCTTTGGAAAGACTCGAAATGGAACTATCCGTAATATCAAAAATGGGTTTTGAAGGTTATTTTCTTGTCGTGCAGGATTTCATAAATTATGCGAGAAATAACGATATTGCCGTTGGACCGGGAAGAGGAAGCGCCGCGGGTTCTATAGTCGCTTTCGCAACGGGAATTACAAAAGTCAATCCTTTAGATTACGATTTGCTTTTTGAAAGATTTTTGAATCCCGAAAGAAAGAGTATGCCCGATATAGATGTCGATTTTCAAGACGATAAAAGAGATTTGGTGATAGAATATGTGAAAGAAAAATACGGAAACGATAATGTCGCTCAAATAGCCACTTTCGGAACATTGGGCGGTCGCTCGGTTATAAAAGATGTTTGCAGAGTAATGGGAATGGATTTGAGCGTATCTTCAAGGTTAGCGGAAAAAGTTCCTCTTTCCAATATCAGACTTGCAGATATATACGATGACGAAGAATTTGAAGATTTCAAAAAAGATATAGATTCGGATAGAGAATTAAAAAATATGTATGAGGTTGCCGTTCGATTAGACGGTTTGATTAGAAATGTAGGACTCCATGCGGCTGGAATTATAATATCGAATAAAGCGATTATGGATTGCGTTCCCGTTTATCAGGATTCCAAAACCAAAACGAGAGCCTGCCAATACGAAATGAATTATGTCGAAAGCGCGGGACTAATAAAAATGGATTTCTTGGGAATTAAAAACTTGCGACTCATAAAAGACGCCGTTGCCGATATAAAAAATCGTTATAATAAAGAAATCGATATTGATAAAATTCCTTTTGACGACCAAGCGGTTTACGAAATTTTTAGAAAAGCGGACACTGGCGGAATATTCCAATTTGAAAGCGCGGGAATGAGACAGATGCTTTTGAATATTAAACCTACGGAATTTATGGATTTGGTTTCGAGCGTAGCGTTGTTTCGCCCAGGTCCTTTAAAAGCGGGAATGGATAAAGATTATGCCGACAGAAAAAATAAAAGAAAAAATATAGTTTATAAACATCCCGATTTGAAACCTATACTTGAGGAGAGTCAGGGAGTGCTTATATATCAAGAGCAGATTATGGCTATAAGTAGAGCGATTGGCGGATTCACGGCTGCGGAAGCGGACGATTTAAGAAAGGCTATGGGTAAAAAAATAGTCGACAAAATGAATTCTATGGAAGCGAAATTTATCGAAGGCGGACTCAAAAACGGATACGATAAAGAATTGCTCGTTTATCTATTCGACACTATGAAAGGTTTTGCAGAATACGGTTTCAATAAATCTCACTCGGTATGTTACGCTTTAATAGCTTATCAAGAGGCTTATATCAAGGCGCATTATCCTATGGAATATTATGTAGCTTTGCTCAATACGACAATAACCGATACGGATAAAATAGCTTTATACTTAAACGAAATCAAACAAAAAAATATAGAAATAGTTACCGCCTCGATACCAGAAAGCGACGCCTTATTTTCTCAGAAAAATGGAAAAATAATTTACGGATTAAGCGCCGTTAAAGGAGTCGGTTATCAAGCGGCTTTTGCAATTCAAGAAGAAAGAGAAAAAAACGGGGAATATAAATCTTTAGAGGATTTTGTAAAAAGAGTCGATTCGCATTTGGTTAATAGAAGAGTTTACGAAGCGTTAATAAAATGCGGGGCTTTCTCTGATTTCGGACATACGGAAAACGCTTTAATATCTTCGCTCGATTCGATACTTGCTCATGCGGCAAATTATCAAAAAGAAACTCTATCGGGACAAACGATGCTTTTCGATTCCGTTTCGGCTGACGATATTGGAGACGCCACTTTGGTAATAGAAAAACAAATTGAATACGCAAGCAATATATTAATGGAAAATGAAAAAGAGGTTTTGGGATTTTCTTTAAGATTCCATCCTTTTGCAAATTATATAAATAAAATAGATTATAAATATTTTAATAATCTTTTGGAATTGGATAAATTGGAAGACAAATACGAATTTTCAATTCCCGCCGTTATAACTAAAATATACGAATCTACGACTAAAAAAAATATTCCGATGATTACTTTGAATGTGATAGATTTATTTACCGAATCGGTTTTCTATATTACGGCAAAAAATCAAATAGAAAAATATAGAGACATCTTAAACGAACAAACTGCAATTTTGATTAAAGGCAAAAGAGAAAAAAGCAGATTCAACGATAGAATTTATAATAATATAATAGAAATAAAAGAACTTGACGCTTATTTGGAAAATAAAAACTTGAAAGAAGTGAAAAGAACAATAAAAACAAACGATTTTGAAAACGCTACTGCAAAATCAATTAAAGTTGAAAATAATAATTCTGAAAATCCTTTTAAGAATAAAGAATCAAATCCTAAAATTTCCGACAGTAATTATAATTTTATTAAAAATTCCAATTCTGGAAAAAAACAATTATCTCTTTATATGAATAAAAATATTTTTGACGATATGGATTTATTATGCTTGCAAAACGCTATTTCGAGCAATCCTGGAGATTATACTATTTTCTTAAAATTGAAATCCGAAAGCGGAACGGAAATATTTAAAATAGGCGAAGATTATAAAGTAGAGCCAAACGCGAGATTTTTTAACGAAGCTAAAAATTCTTTAAGGTCTTTAATAGAAATAGAATACGCTTAATTTTTGAATATCGAATACGCGTAGCTGATTATTGCGGAAGCGGAAGACACATTTAAAGAATCGAAATCGTTTAACGAATTTATCACTACGCTTCCATCCGAATTTTTCTTTATAGTTTCTCTCACTCCGATATGTTCGTTTCCTAATATAATCGCGGTTGGATAGTCGAATCTAAAATTTTCCAAAGAAATTTCTCCTTTTTCGCTCGCGTAATATATCCAAAAACCTTTATCTTTCATTTTTCCCAACGCTTTATTTAAATTCGTTTCCGTTAATATTGGCAAATGATAAGCCGCTCCTTGAGATACTTCGTAGACTTTTTCGTTTACTTTGGCTGAATTGTCTTTCGGAATTATTATTCCCGCCACTCCGAAAAAATAAGCGTTTCTTACGATAGCTCCTAAATTATGAACATCGGTTATGGAATCCAATATAAATATTAAAGGTTTGCGTTTTTCTTTTAAATCTTTATTCAAGGCTTTATCCAAAAACGAGTCGATTCCAATTTCCGCATTTTCTTCAACTTCGGCGACTATCGAATAAACTTTTCCGATTATAGATTCGATTTCTTTTTTATCTACGATTTTTATTTTAATTTTTTTTCTTTCGGCAAGTTTTATTATTTCTTTTTCTCTTTTTGATAACGGAGATTTTATATATAAAATTTTTACCAAATCTTTATTAATAGCTTCCGTTATGGCGTTTTTTGAAGTTATAAACATATTTTCTATTTTTATTTATGATACAAAATTATAACATAAATTAATTTTTTTGATATAGTTTTTCTATCTCTTCTTTATATTTTTGCATAATATCGAATCTTTTCATTTTTAAAGATTGAGTCAAAAGTCCGTTTTCAATACTAAATTCTTTATCCGTTATAATAGTTTTTGAAATTATTTCGTAAGGTCTAAATCCGTTTTTAGCGTTAATCAATCTTTTTAATTCGGACTTTATCAATTTATTAACTTCGGCAGAATTACTTAAATCATCAAAATTATCATGAATCTTATGCTTCGTAAAATATTCTTTTATATTTTCCAAATTAATTACTATTATCGCTCCCGTTGAAGATTTATCTTGTCCTATTAGCATTATTTGAGAGATATATTTTGATTCCATCGCTTTATTTTCAATCGGTTGCGGTTCTACATTTTCTCCCGTTAAAAGAACTATTGTTTCTTTCGCTCGTCCCGTCAAAACTATTTCGCCTTCTTTAGTATAAGTTCCCAAATCTCCCGAATCAAAAAAATCGTCTTTCTTTACGGTTTCGGTTAATTCTTTATCTTTATAATATTCTTTAAATACATTCGGACCTTTTATATAGCAAACTCCCATAACTCCGTCTTTACAAATTTCTCCTTTTTTATCTCTTATTTCTATAGTCACTTCTGGAATAGGAGTTCCGCATGTTCCTCTAAAATTTTTGTAGGGAGACCTTAAAGTGACTACGGGCGAGGTTTCCGTTATTCCCCAGCCGACAACTAAATTTATTCCCGCAGCTTCAATAAAATCTTCAATATACATGGGCAAAGCTCCTCCGCCAGATATGGTTAAACGAAGTCTTCCGCCAGTCAGTTCGATTATTTTTTTATAAATTATTTTTTGAGCGAGTTTATGAAAAAAGAAATCGAATAAACCTATTTGATAATATCTTATTTGTTCTTCTTTTTTTTCTTCGCCTATTAAATAAGTTAAATTATTTTGGTATCTTAAATTTCTTATATATCTTATAGAGCCTTTTATTAAAGTTTTTGCAAGTATTTTTGAAAACAAACCTTTTCTGTCGATATTTTTCATTACCGTATTGTATATATTAACCCAAATCGCTGGAACTGAAATAAATATATCGGGCTTCTCTTCAAAAAAATCTATCTTCAAATCTCTTTTATTCGTTATTGCCGTAAAACATCCCGTTATTCCCGTTACATAAGATATTGTTCTTTCGTAAATATGCCAAATTGGAAGTATGGTTAAAAGTTTTTCTCCGCTTTTTAATTTTATTATGTCGGGCAAAACTCTAACATTATGAAGTATATTTCCATGCGTCAAAACAACTCCTTTCGGTTTCCCCGTAGTTCCCGAAGTGTATATAATAGTGGCGATATTTTCGTTGTTTAATTTTTTAGCTTTATTTATGGCAAAATCTTCCTTGCCGTTTAATGCTTCTTTTCCCAATTCCAAAAATTTATCGAAAGAATATATATTTTTATCTGGATTATGCATCGAGCTATCTAAAAAAATTATTAAAGATAAATCGTTATGATGTTTTTTTATTTTGTCGAAAACATATTTATTTTCAACGAGCGCCGCTTTTGATTCGCTATGTTCTATAATATAATTCAATTCTTCGGAAGTCGAATCGTTTCCTCTTGGCACATCTACAGAACCCAAAGATAAAAGAGCCATATCGCATATAAACCATTCGATTCTGTTTTCTGAAAATATGGCGACATTTTTTGAAGATAAACCTTTAATTTCAAAAGCTTTTGCAACGGCGTTTATTTTTTCGTATAATTCTTTATATATAATAGTCCTTTTTTCTCCGTTGTTGTTTCTGTATCTGTATGCGGGACTTTGAGGCATTTTCATTGCCGTTTCAAAATAAGCGCTTGGAATAGAATTATATTCTCTCATAAATACATATCCTTAAATAATAAATAAACATAATTAGTAGTTAATTATAACTATAAATTGTAAATATTACAAGTTGTTTTTTATATAATCGAGGATATTTTCGGTATATTTATCGGGCGTAAAATCATCAAGTATTTTTTTTGAGGATTCTATTAATTCTATTTTTATATTTTTATTTTTATAAACTTTAAGCATTGCGTCCGTAAGCGAATCAATATTATTCATATCGCAGGAAATCGAATAATCTTTTGCGACTTCATATACTCCAGAAAGATTCGATATTATTGAGATGCATAAGAATAAAGCGCTTC
>NZ_SJDU01000489.1 GCF_005518285.1 Brachyspira catarrhinii
CCCAGAGTAAAGAAAGCTTGTCCCATAGCGGCGTATATTACATCCAAAAAGTTTTTAGCTCCGCCTTCGTTAAAGATTTTACCCAAATCGGGAAGCAGATAAAATTTTATTCCTTCTATTGCTCCGTCTAAAGTTATCGCTCTTATTATAAGAATTATCATTATAATAAAAAGCAGAGACATCATAACTTTTGTGGATTTTTCTACTCCACTTTGAAGTCCTTTAAAACAAATTAAACTTCCCAAAAATACGGTTATAAATAAACTTAAAACCATAACTTGAGGATTGCCAAGCATCGAACCGAAAAAGTTTCCAACGCCTTCTGGAGAAAGTCCTTCGGTCGCTCCCGTAATCATATAAAAAGCGTAGGTTATACTCCAACCCGTAACGCTCGTGTAAAACATCATTAAAATTAAACATCCTAGCATTTGAATATAACCGATTAAATGCCATTTATGTCCTTCTTTTTCCAAAACCTTATAAGAGCCTACAATATCTTTTTGTCCTCCTCTTCCGATGCTGAATTCCATTATTAAAATCGGAAGTCCTATTATTAGCAAGCATATCAAATAAATCAAAACGAAAGCGGCGCCTCCGTATTTTCCCGTTATATAAGGGAATCGCCATATATTTCCAAGTCCTATAGCGCATCCCGCCGAGACTAATAGAAATCCCAGCCTGCTTGAAAGTCTTTCTCTTTTGTGATTTTGATTGTTGTTTTGCATACGCAACTCCTTAAATTTATTTTCTTAATTTTATAATTTTTATAATCCGTTTATTATACTATATAATTAAAATTACTTCAAGTAGTAATTCGACAAAAATTTTAAAAAAGTTATATGGTAGAAAATTGGGTAAACGGCGGTTATTTATTAGAACCTTATTTATCGGCGATAGTATTTCATGAAATATTGCATAATACGGGATTTAGTCATAGCGGCAATTATGGAGCAATATATCCATTACAAAATATTTATAAATCTTTATACAATGATAAAAAATGGAAAGAAAAATATAAAGAGAGATTGGAAGATTTTCAATATTATTATGAAATAAAATATTCGGAAGTTTTACAAAAAGACAGCGAAAAATAATAATTCTTATTTTTTAAATTATAAAATAAAAGGGACTTGTTTTTTCAAATCCCTTTTTATTTTTATAAATGTTATATATTTTACATTTATTTTTTAATATTAAGCAAAATATCTCCAACATTTATATAATCTACGGAAGTTTCTTCTATATCTCCATAATTTTCAAAATTGGTTATCACTATCGGAGTTATTACCGAATATTTAGCTTCTTTAATTTTTTCGGTGTCAAACTCCATAAGCAAATCGCCTTTTTTAATTTTCTGTCCTTCTTCTATATGCGAAGTAAAATATTTTCCGTCAAGTTTTACCGTATCCATTCCAATATGTATTAGAATTTCCACTCCTTTATCGGAAGTTAAACCAATTGCATGTTTTGTTGGGAA
>NZ_SJDU01000490.1 GCF_005518285.1 Brachyspira catarrhinii
TGACAAGGACAGAGAATGAAACATTTAATAATATATCTAATAATTTTTATAAGTATTTTTATAGTGCTAAGCTCATGCAGTACAAAAACAAAATATGTAAAAGTACCTCTTTCTACACCTCCAGAAATATTTATTATAAAAGCTGTTACAAACAGACAAGATTTAATGAGAAGATACCAAGAAAGCATTATAAAAATTGGCGAATGGCAGCTTTGGTATAATGTGCAAGTTTCTAGTAATTACTATTTTTATAAATAAAATCTAAAAGCAGGAGCTTTATTATGGCTTTAGAAAAACCTGAAAACTATAGAGAAGTGCCAGCACTGCAGGATGGCGAAACTATATTTGCTGAAGATCATAATCAGATAATAGCAGATATAGAAAAGATAAAAGGCGGAAAGTCTAATGAAGTTCCTGTATCTAATATTAAAGAATTAAAAGATATTTTAGATGGTATATTAGCAGGAAAAACTCTTACAGCTTCACAAATAATTTTTGATAATGAAGAAGCTAAATTAATATATAAAAAATATAATTTTCCAAAGTTTAAAACAAATATAAACACTATTAACTTAGTATTGACTGATGAAAATACCAGCAGTGAATATACAGCAGTTATAGAAAAAGAAGAAAATAACTATAGAATGAAATCTATAATTAATGATTTTCCTGTAAATAAAATGGTATGCTTAATAATTAAAAGTATTAATGGAAATGATGATTTATATTATAAATACAGTGTATTAGGACAATTCTTTGATATAAACAAAAATAAAATATATGAATTAGATTCAAATGAATGCATAATATCTGATATGGATTGTCCGTTTGTATTTAATATATCTATTAATAGCAGTAATTTAGTATTGAGTATATTAAAGTCTATTTTTCCAACTGAACTACAAAATAAAAACTATAATATTATTTTGAATATTAAAAATAAGCAATTAAATAAATTGGATACAAATATATATTTTTCATTTATAGGACGTATTAATACTTTCAAACTCCAATTAATAAAAACAGACAATAATAAAATAAAGTTAATAGGAAATTATACTCATAAAACTAGTTTAATTTATCCTATTTGTTATAGTCCAATCTTAGCTAATTATTTTAATATAATCAGTAATGATAATGAGCTAATCAATACAGACGGTATCACATCCAGTTCTGGAAAGCCTAAGAAGTTCGGCTTTATGAAATATAATAATATACCAAATACTTATTACTTAAAAATATCTAATCAGGATGGTTCAGAAATAGATACAAATGAAATAATAACTTTTGATTTGACTCCTGATAAAAATGCAGAAGTAGAAGTAAAAGAAAAAGTAATAGAAACTGTACAGGATGCTATAGAAGCGTTAAGCGATACATATAACGGTGATTTTTATTCAGAACCAACGCCTGATAATCCTGAAGAAGAAATATATTCTTTTGAAAAGACTACTTTTACTTTAGAAGCTGAAAGCG
>NZ_SJDU01000491.1 GCF_005518285.1 Brachyspira catarrhinii
GAAATATAATAAGACAAAGGATAAGCTAAAATTAAACAAATTAAAGTCGATATTAAAGCGAGTATAATCGAACGCATTATAACGGGAGCAAACGAAGAGACGCTTGCAAAATTATTTACGGTAAAATCTCCGTTTTGATTCGTAAACGCAAAATATATAACTAAAATTAGAGGAATCAAAGTAAAAATCAAAGTCCAAATTATATAAGGCATCGCTGGAATTTTTTCTTTCATTATATCAAAACCTCCTCGACTTCTCTTTTCATAATATGAATATTTTCTTTTGCAATATCTATTCCTATTTCGCTTCCCTCTTCCCATTTTTCCGTAGAATGAATTATCCATTTATAACCGTGAGCGTCCAATATCATTTCATAATGCACGCCTTTAAATATCGCGGATTCAACCAAACCCGATATATTGGCATTCTCGGGCGAAGTGACTATTATATCCTCTGGGCGAATAACTACATCGACTTTTTCCAAACTTTCAAATCCTTTATCAACGCAATCGAAAATATAGCCCGCAAATTCAACCAAATAATCGGCATGCATTATTCCGTCTATTATATTGCTCTCTCCAATAAAGTCCGCAATAAAAGCGTTTTTAGGCTCGTTGTAAATATCCTGCGGAGTTCCTATTTGAAGAATATCTCCATCCTTCATAACCGCAACCGTATCGCTCATGGTAAGCGCCTCTTCTTGGTCATGAGTAACGTAAACGAAAGTTATTTCCAAAGACTGCTGAATTTTTTTTAATTCTATTTGCATCTCTTTTCTTAATTTCAAATCCAAAGCTCCCAAAGGTTCGTCAAGCAAAAGAACTCTCGGCTTATTTATCAAAGCTCTTGCGATTGCGACTCTCTGCTGTTGTCCGCCAGAAAGATTATTTATATTTCTTCCTCCGTAATTTTCCAAATTAACCATTTTAAGCATTTGATGAACTCTCTCTTTTATTTCCGATTTATTTACTTTTTTTAGATTGAGTCCGAAAGCTATATTTTCAAAAACATTTAAATGAGGAAATAAAGCGTATCTTTGAAAAACCGTATTCACTTCTCTTTTATAAGCGGGCATATCGTTTATAACTTTTCCGTCAAAAAAAACTTTTCCAGAATCGGGTTTAATGAACCCCGCAATCGTTCTTAAAATCGTAGTTTTTCCGCAGCCCGAAGGTCCCAAAAGAGTTATAAATTCTTTATCTTTTATTTCCAAATTAAGATTTTCCAAAATGGAATTTTCGCCGTAAGAAACATTGATATTTTGTAATGAAACTATTATATTGCCGTTCAATTTTCACTCCCTATGCGTTATTTGGGATAGCTTAATGCTTATATACTAATGTATAAAACAGTTTCTTGTCGCTACCCGCATAGGGCTTTTTCGTTCCAGCAATATTATTTTTTAATGATTGCCTTTCTTAGTCAACAGATACGCCTGCAAAGAATATCCATTTACCGCTATCGCCGATTATT
>NZ_SJDU01000492.1 GCF_005518285.1 Brachyspira catarrhinii
TATCTCATTGTATATGGACACTTGAAGAAAATATTGAGGCAGTGAAAAAAATAGTAATAAACTCTATAATGCGTTTTTTTAATGATGATATTTATAAAACGTTTAATTATGATGAAATCTATAATGAAATAGAAGAATTAAAAACTAATATAGATAAAAACTCTATATGCTATGAAGATGAATATAATAATGAAATAGAAATTGACGGTAAAAAATATTTCTATATATCAGTTTCTTATAGAAATAAATACAACAATATAAGCGGCAGCATATATAATACAGAATTATATATTGAAGCTGATAAAAAAAATACAAGTACTCCATTTAATCCTTTAATGAATAATTATGATTATAATGCATTTTATAACGGACATAACAGAAGCATTAATTATAATAACTATTATAATAAATACAGCAATTTAAAATATACAAATGACTATACTCCTGCAAATGATATATTCTGCACATTTATAAGCACTGACAAACTGCAGATAAAAACTAATAATTATAATAATTGCTTTGTAGACAGTCAAAGATATAATGTATCATCATTAAATGTAAATGTACCTATTAAATTTAAAAAAGGAGATTATAAACCTATAGATTCTTATATAAGAAATGATTATATTAATATATGCCATGACTTACTTGATAATATAGAAAGTGAAATAAACTCATATGAAAATAATTCTAATAATATATTTAAAAACTTTGAGTCAGTTTTTGTAAATGAAAATTATATTTCTAAAATATTATACAATAATGAATATTTATCAAATTTAAAATCTATAAAAATTGATATTGAGCATTTAATTGACAATTTAAATTCAAATTGGTAATTATTTATGATGAATGATAATATAAAAAAAACAAAATATTTAATAAAAGAGCATTTTTTTAATTATAATCATTTAATATACGATGATGAAGCAGAAAAAGAAATAAAAAGAAAAATAAATGATTTTAATACAAATTTAGAAAATCATTTAGAAAAAGATAATCCATTCAAAGAAATGTATAAAATCTATGAAGAAGCATATAATAGCTTTGAAGGAAATGAATATAATACAGATTTTCTTTATAAAGATATTAAAAACTATAAAACTATTGCAGGAGAAAAAAATGCAGAGTTTTTTTATTCTAAAATAAATTCATTAACAAATTCTAATAAAGACAATTATAATAATGAAATATATGCCATTAGAAAATCTGTACTAAACAGCTGGAAAGAAGAATTAGATAAACAATATACAATGTGGGCTTTAAATGAAATAGATGAATACAGAAAAAAGTTTTTTGAGTATATAAAAAACTTTCTTGATTATTTAAATGATTTAAAAGAAATTAGAGATGCATTTGGAGAAGATACTGGATTTTTATTTGATTTGAGTATTGGAAGTTTATTAAAAAGAGATATTGAATATATAAAAAAATTATCAAATCTTATAAAAGAAAATGAAAACATAAAAAA
>NZ_SJDU01000493.1 GCF_005518285.1 Brachyspira catarrhinii
TCTTAAAAAAATTTATTTATTTTTATATAATTCTATAAAAATATCGACTTATAAAACAGAAACTTTAATTTATAAGCCTATTTATGATAAATTTTATTCAAAAAATCGATTATTCTTTCGTTTTTTTGATTATTAAAAAAATCTTCAGAGCCGTCCATCGCTATAATTTTCCCGCCGTCCATAAAAGCTATATTCGTTGAAAGTTCCCGCACAAAACTAATTTCATGACTCACCACTATCATAGTCATTTTTTCTTTTGCAAGTTCTTTCAAAACGGATAAAACCTCGCCTATAAGCTCTGGGTCAAGCGCCGAAGTTGGTTCATCGCATAAAAGTATCGCTGGTTTCATGGCAAGCGCTCTCGCAATGGCTACTCTCTGTTTTTGTCCGCCCGAGAGTTCGTTTGGATAGCTTTCGCTTTTGTCTTTAAGCCCTACTCTATCCAAAAGTTTTAACGCCTCTTCAATCGCTTCTTCTCTATTAATTTTTTTTACTATAATCGGAGCTTCAATAATATTTTCCAAAGCCGTTTTATGAGGAAATAAATTGAAATGCTGAAATATCATTCCCATTTTTTCCTTTCGTTTCATCATATCGGCATGCGAAATAATATTTTTTTTATCTTCCGTTTTTGAAAATAAAATTTCTCCGTCTATATAAACTTCTCCGTAATCGGGAGATTCTATTTGTATAATATTTCTAAGCAAAGAACTTTTTCCCGCTCCCGAAGGTCCTATAATCGAAAGTATATCTCCTTTATGAATATCGAATGAAACTCCGTTTATCGCGGGAATATTTTTATAAGATTTTTTTAAGTCGACTACTTTTAAATTAATTTCTGATAACATATTTTCTCTCCAACTTTCTAAAAATAAGAACCAAAACCGAAGTGAAAGCCAAATATATTATTCCCGCTATAACGAAAGGAAGAAGTTTAAAATCTCTCGTTAATATTTCCCTCGCATGAAGCATCAAATCTCCTATTCCCAAAACTATAACAAGCGCCGTATCCTTCACCAAATTAATAGCTTCGTTTGATAAAGGAGGCAAAACTCTTCTAACGGCTTGAGGCAAAATTATTCTCGTCATAATCTGTCTACGATTCAAATTAAGAACATAAGCCGCTTCAAATTGTCCTTTTTCTATACTCTCGATGCCCGCTCTGAATATTTCCATAAGATAAGCGGAATAATTTAAAATAAAAGTTATAGCCGCCGAAGTAAAAGCTGGAAAAGCGACAATATTATTCGTCATTAAGGGAAGTCCGTAATAAAAGAAAATGAGTTGCAATATTAAAGGCGTCCCTCTGAATATCCAAGCGTATATGTCGAAAATATATCTTATAAATTTTGGAGCGCCAAATTGTAACGCGGCAAAAAGCATAGACAAAGGCATTGAAAATAAAGCCGTTACAAAATAAAGGCTTAAAGTTGTGTATGTTCTTAATTTGAATCGTAGACAGATTA
>NZ_SJDU01000494.1 GCF_005518285.1 Brachyspira catarrhinii
CTAAATTAATTTGTCAAAATTTAATCATATAAATAAATTCTGAAAATAAATAATTGGAAAATAAAATTGTAGGTTTGGTTGATAGGGTTATTGAAGGGAAGAAAAATAATGAGGATACTAGAGAGTTGGAGGGGAGATTGATAAGATTGTTTATAAATTATATGATTTAAGGGAAGAAGAGATTAGGATTGTTGAAAATAGATAATTTAAATGCTTGACAAATATTATAAATACTTTATAATATAAAATATATATCATCGTAGGTTTCCTTTGGGGACTTACCCCCTCGTCTCGAACGGGGTTTTTTATTATTATCACTATGAATAAAGTTAATTTTTATATAGACGGTTTCAATATTTACCATGCCATAAGAAAAATAAAAAATAATAGATTAAAATGGATTAATTATAAATTATTATGTGAAGAAATTTTAAATACGGACGATGAAATAAACGAAATATATATTTTAACGAATTTAATATAAGACTTGACAAAATTTATTTTTCATTTATCATAGCATAAATATATTTTTTCGAGGAATTATCGTGTTTAATTATTTTCAAAAGAGTCAAAGAAGAAGAAATATCTTAAATAAAATAAAATCAAACAGAATAATTATAAATAAATTTCAATCTCCGCTCGGTATAGTTCCAAGCGAAGACGCAAAACCTAAAGAAGGATTCGATTTTGAACTCAAAGACGGCGAAATTTATTCTTATAGAATATCCGTTTCGGCAAATAAAATTCCGTATCTATTCTTAAAATTAATTAAATTATTTCCTGCTTACGCCACTATGGTAATTGAAAGAATAAGCGAAGATATAAATAGAGATTTCGATATAATGATGAGCGACCCCGATATTTCAAAAGCGGAAATAAAAAATATATTCAAAAAATATAAAGAGTTATGGGTTGAATGCGGATTTGTAGGTTTTGGAATAATAGACGAGAGAACGGAATTTGAAGTTTTTATTAATTTGGATAAAGAAGTTATAATAAACACTCCTTACGAAAATGTGAACGAGATTAATTCCATTTTAGGTTATTTTAATCTTTTAAATGAAAATCCTTCTTTTATAAGCGACTTCGAGCATTGGCATTATCCTTTATCTTCGGTAGTTTCTTACGAGACGGTATCGGAAAGCGATGAATATGTATTCGATTATTACGATATAATAAACAACTTAAAACATCTTTACGGTTTTTCGCTTATAAATATGAACGAAAGAATAATAAGAAGACAGCCGAAATGGTGGAATGTCACGGTAAAATGCTTGGGGAAATGCAAAAAAATATCTTCAATTTCAAGTTATTATATCGTGGCAAATACAATCGAAGAAATGGAGACTTTGGTTGACGAAAAAATGAAAGAAATGAATATAGAGAATTATTATATTTACGATTTCTATAATGTCGAACCTAATAATTATAATCCAAGAAATTTTAATTTAA
>NZ_SJDU01000495.1 GCF_005518285.1 Brachyspira catarrhinii
ATAATTTCGTTAAGCAAAGCAAAGCAAAGCAAAGCAAAGCAAAGCAAAGCAAAGCGTGAATTATATACTTTAATCAATAACTTTTTAAAAACATTTTTAATCATATTATTATCATTTATACTATTGTTTTTTATAAGCTGTAGTAATAAAGATAAAACGGGCGGTTCTGATAATGGCGGCATTGGAATAGGCTCTGATAATGGCAATACAAACGGCGGAACTTCTGGAGGCAGTAGTTCTGGTAGCGGAGGTTCAAGTTCTGGAGATTCAGGCTCTGGAGGAAGCGGTTCTGGAGGCTCTGAAAGTGGAGGTTCTGGAGAGCCAGACGCTGGTGGAGGAAGCTCTGGAGATTCTGGAGGAGAAAGTCCTGCCGTAATAGGAGGAACAACTTCTGGAGAAAAGACTGGTTCTGGCGTAAAAGCCGACCTTGAAGGATATTGGTATTGTTCTATAAGTCCTTCTTTTGGCATTACTAACGGTAAATTAAGTATGTCAAATTTATGGTTTTATTATGAAGGACAAATTCCAAATAGTTTTGATTATCCTTTTAGCATTTTGGCAACTGAAACTATTGACGGAGAAACAAATACGGCGGTATTTACATTTTATAACTCGACAAATGGAGCTTATTATTATAGTTATAGTTCATCTGGATTTAATATAGGGGATAGCGAGAAAAAGAATAGTTCAAGCGCTGGAGGAGGTAGTTCTGAAGGCTCGGGTTCTGCTGGCGGAGGCGTAATTTATGGTAAGACTGGTTCAGGCGTAAAATCCGACCTTGAAGGAAGTTGGCAAGCAGGAGGATATGATAAATTTACTATTACTGACGGCAAATTAAGTATGACAAATAGCAGTAGTTCTTCGAATTATCATGGATATGAAGGGCAAATTCCAGCTACTTTTGATTATCCTCTTAATATTGTTTTAACTGGAATCGTTAACGGAGAAACAAAAACGGCAATATTTACATTTTATAACTCTACAAAGGGATTTTGTTATTATGATTCATCAATTTATAGCAAAAATAAAGTAACAGCCGAAAAAAATTAAGTAAATAAATTAGAATAATTAATTATAAAGAGGCATCGTTTTAATCGGTGTCTTTTTTGTTTTGACATTTTTTATTTTTATTCTATTATTTTATTTATAAATTTTCGGAGTATAAAATAATAAATGGTAAAATATATCGATATAGAAGAATTCTTAAAATTAGAAAAAGAAAACATGCCTATAATAGATGTCCGCTCGCCTTCGGAATATAATCATGCTCATATTCCAAACGCTTATAATGTATATTTATTTAACGATGAAGAGCGAAAGGAAATCGGAACTATATATAAACAAATTGGCAGAGAAGAAGCCGTTTTAAAAGGTTTGGAATTTGCAGCTCCGAGAATGACAAATATATTAAAATCGATAGATGAAATAACTAAAAATTATGATT
>NZ_SJDU01000496.1 GCF_005518285.1 Brachyspira catarrhinii
AGCAAAGCGAAAAAATATAAAAGAGTGCTTGAAGGAATCGTAGTTTCTGATAAAATGGATAAAACTGTAGTTATTAAAGTGGAAATAAGGCAGAAACATCCTCTTTACGGAAAAACGATAAGCAAAAATAAAAGATATAAAGTTCATGATGAGCGAAACGAATGCGCCGAAGGAGATTTGATTAGGGTTATAGAATGCCGTCCTATAAGCAAAGATAAAAAATTTAGATTAATGAAGATATTAAAGAAAGCCGAACGCGTGGAAAAAGATTCTATGGATAGCGAAGTGGAAAGCGTTCTAAAAAGAGAAAAGCATGCTCCAGAAACGAGTATTGCGCAAACGGTAGAAGGAGAGTAATATGATACAAACGCCGACAACTCTTAATGTAGCCGATAATACGGGCGTAAAGAAATTAAAATGTATTAAAGTTTTGGGCGGAAGTAGACGCAGATACGCCACTTTGGGAGATATAATAGTTTGTTCCGTTACAGATATTATACCGACTTGTTCTATAGAAAAAGGAAAAGTGGTAAAAGCCGTTATAGTTAGAGTAAAAAAAGAAGTTAGACGAAATGACGGTTCTTATATACGATTTGACGAAAATGCCGCCGTTATAGTTGACGATAAAAAAGAGCCGAGAGGAAAGAGAATATTCGGTCCCGTGGCTCGAGAACTCAGAGACAAAGGCTTTATGAAAATAGTGTCGCTTGCTCCAGAAGTAATATAGAAGGGTAATACAATGAAAAAGAAATTAGATTTGAGTAATACGAAATATAAAGTTAAAAAAGGCGATACTGTCGAAGTGATTGCTGGAGAAAATAGCGGAAAAAGAGGCGAGGTTCTGTCTATTGATAGAGGAGCGGGCAGAGTTTTTGTTAAAGATATAAATATAATAAAAAAAACGATGCCTAAGTCTCAAGAAAATCAAAAAGGCGGTATAGTGGAGAGAGAAGCTTCTATACATATTTCAAATGTAATGGTAGTCGATAAATCGGGGAAAGCCACAAGAATCGGTATGAAAAATGTCGATGGAAAATTGAAAAGATATTCAAAAAAATCAGGGGAAGTTCTCGATAAATAGAGGTATTAATTATGTCAGTATTGAAAGATAGATATGAAAGAGAAATTAAGCAGTCTATATTGAAAGATATGAATCTTAGTTCTATTATGGCGGTTCCTAAAATAGAAAAGATAATTATCAATATGGGAATAAGTATGGCTGTGTCCGATAAAAAATATGTCGATTCCGCCGTAGAAGAGCTTACTCAAATAGCGGGACAGAGAGCGATTATTACGAGAGCTAAAAAGTCAATAGCTAATTTTAAGTTAAGACAAGGAATGCCAATCGGATGCAGAGTAACTTTAAGAGGCGAGAGAATGTATGATTTTTTGGAAAGGTTAATATTTATAGCGTTGCCTCGAGTTAGGGACTTTCAAGG
>NZ_SJDU01000497.1 GCF_005518285.1 Brachyspira catarrhinii
ATACGCTATTCAAATTGGCGCAGATGTTTATGTTTAAGAGAAAAATCAAGCATCTCTTGAGTTTCTTTTATTCCGCCGATTATAGAACCGTAAACCTTTCTTCCCGCCGAAAAAATCAATCTCGTAAAATCTATAGTTTGTTTCGCGTCCGTTGGAGGAAGCCCCACTATAGCCATCTCGCCTCCGTATTTCAATAAATCAATATAATCGTTTACATTATAACCAGTAGGAATTGTGGAAACTATAAAATCGAAACGAATTTTTACATCTTTTGTCGAAGAAAATAAATCTTTAGCTCCCATTTCCAAAGCTTCTTTTTTCTTATTTTCATTTCGAGCGAACACATAAACATCTGCGCCCATTTGAATAGCGTATTTTACAGCCATAGAACCGAGTCCTCCGAAACCAGCCACTCCCACTATATCGCCTTTTTTAATTCCCGTAAATTTTAGCGGAGAGTAAGTCGTAATTCCCGCGCAAAGCAACGGAGCGACTTTTTCAAGCGGAGCGTCTTTCGGAACGGTTACCGCAAATTTTTCGCTCACTACTATATTGTTGGAATATCCGCCGTAAGTTACTTCATCGTTATGAAAGTAATCTTTATCGTTATAAGTCGACACAAATCCTCTTTCGCAAAAATGTTCATGGCTTATTTTACAAGGCTCGCATTCGCCGCAGCTATTAACCATACAGCCGACTCCCGCATAATCGCCCACTTTGAATTTTGTCACTTTGCTTCCAACAGCCACGACTTGCCCAGCTATTTCATGACCTGGAACCATAGGATAAATTCCATCTCTCCATTCGCTTCTTGCAGCGTGTATATCGCTATGGCATATTCCAGCGTAAAGGATTTCGATTAAAATGTCGTTTTCTCCCATAGAATGACGAGAGAATTCAAAAGGCTTAAAATTATCGCTTTTGCTACCAACCGCATAACCTTTTGCAGTTATTCTTTTTCCCTCTTTGGCTTCGTTTAAATTGTTTTCTAATAACATCTTTTTTCTCCTTTGCCATTTGGCATTAATTTAATTTTTTTATTTTGTATTACTATTATAACATTGGAGCTAACTCCAGAGTCAATATGTAAAAATTAATTTTTATTATTTTTAATTCTATTTAATTTCATTCAATAAACGATTTAAATTTTAATATATTTAATATTTTGCGGCAAATACTTTTTTGTTATATCTGTCTATGCTTTAAAAGTATGATTAAAAAATTTATTTTTAATATAATTTAATAGGAATTAAATTAAGGTTGTCCCGCAGAATTACGAGACAACCTTTCTAAACTTAAGGATTAAACATGAAAAAATTTTAAACTTTTATTATCTATTTATCATCAATTTAAAGTCTTCATATCTATCACATATCTAAACTTAACTTTTCCGTCTATCACATTTCTGTAGGCTTCTTCTACCGCTCGAGGCTCGGCAT
>NZ_SJDU01000498.1 GCF_005518285.1 Brachyspira catarrhinii
TAGTTTCGTTTTTTGTCCCTTCCATTATTTTAAAATTATATCTTTCAATATCTTCGTTTAAATGATTATTAATTTCAATCTCTAATTGCCTTGAAACATTGTCAATTAAAGTTCTTTCGTTTTCGGTTATTCTGTAAGGACCGTTGAGATTAGGAATAATCGAAGTTTTATTGTAAGGTTCTAAATAATAACTTAATCCTAAAGAATTTTCGGGCGATATTTTTACCGCGTTGTTATAACTTATAATGGAAATATTTTCATTGTAGGAAATCACTGCAAAAGATTTTCCATTGAGATTATAAGAATTTTCTTCTTTAGTCAATGTTATTTGAATTTCGTCATTATGTTTTGTTTTTATATATATATAACCGTAATCCAAACTAAATTTATTATTTTCAAAAGTTAATTTCGTGCTTGGCATCAATATAATATATTTTTCTGAATTATCCAAAACCAAATAGGAAGATTCTTTTGTGGAAACGGAAAAATAATCGTTAGGAAAACTATTTTTAAAATCCATATTCGAGTCTTCTTCGTTTACTATAATTGAAGTTTCTCCCTGCCTTGAAATCATCTTAAAACTGTTATTTAAATTATTTGAAAAAAGATTTATACTTGAAAGCAATATTAAAATGATTATTAAATGAATTTTGTTTATATAATTCATATATTAAAATAGTCCGTTCGATTTATTATATATCGTTATTATTTTCGTTTAAAAAATAAATTGCTTTAGATTTTTATGATTTATAACGCTCAAAGTCTTTAAAAATCGCTTGAAAATGTATCAAATGTAGTATAATAACGCTTTTAATACGAATTTTATATAAAAAATTTAAAAAAATGCTAAATGAAATTTAATTTTATGTCGATAAAGCCGAAAATAATTATATAACAAATGAAAGCCCATAGATTTGGCGGTCTCGAGCTTTCAATTTGTATAGTTGTTATACCATATGTTTGGAATATATTTAGTCCTTTAAATATATTCCGAGAATTTCGGTATTCTTACAACTCAAGTCTTCGTTTTGATTGTCGGAATGCCGTAAATTCTCTTTAATATTTTTTTGACAATTAGGCAGGGATGCCTTTTTGAATAAATATATATCATGGAGGATGACGATGATCATCAATAATAATATCAGCGCTATTAACTCTCAGCGCACTTTAAAATTTAAAAACTGGGATTTGGGAAAAGATATGAGAGAATTATCTTCTGGTCTCAGAATTAACCGAGCTGGAGACGATGCTTCTGGTTTGGCAGTATCCGAAAAAATGCGCTCTCAAATCAGAGGTTTGCGTCAAGCGGAAAGAAATACGGAAGACGGAGTTTCTTTCATTCAGACTACGGAAGGTTATCTTCAAGAAAGCCAAGACATTCTTCAAAGAATAAGGGAATTGGCGGTTCAAGCTGCAAACGGTATTTATACGGACGA
>NZ_SJDU01000005.1 GCF_005518285.1 Brachyspira catarrhinii
ATATTTGGATAAAGATAGTATGAATTCTTGGGGATATTATCCAGCGTCCGTTACCGATATGGAAAAATGCATCGGATGCGCCAATTGCGCTATGATGTGTCCCGATTTATGCATAACGGTAGAAAGATTAGATAAAGATAAATAAGTAAATAAAAGGAGAAAATAATATGGCTAAAAAATTAATGAAAGGAAACGAAGCAATGGCTACCGCTGCAATAGAGGCGGGATGTCGATGTTTTTTCGGTTATCCCATAACTCCTCAAAACGAGATACCCGAATTTATGTCTAAAGCTATGTTTGAATCTGGAGGTTATTTCGTTCAAGCGGAGAGCGAACTTGCGGCGATTAATATGGTTTACGGAGCTGGCGGAGCGGGAGCGAGAGCTATGACTTCTTCGTCTTCTCCTGGAGTAGCTTTGAAACAGGAAGGAATATCGTATCTTGCGGGAGCGGAAATTCCAGCCGTTATACTTAATGTTATGCGAGGCGGACCTGGACTCGGAGGAATACAACCTTCTCAAAGCGATTATAATATGATGACTAAAGGCGGAGGAGACGGCGATTATAATTGCCCCGTGCTTGCCCCTTCAAATTTGCAAGAAGCGAGCGATATGGTTATGGAAGCTTTCGATTTAGCGGATTATTATAGAACGCCCGTTTATGTAGCGGCTGACGGTTTTATTGGGCAGATGATGGAGCCAGTCGAAATAATTTATAAACCAAAATACGAAATCAAAGAAAAAATTTGGGCTACGAACGGAACGAGAGGAAAGAGAGAAAAAAATATAATCAATTCTCTATATTTGGACGCCGAATTATTATATAAACATAATTTGCATTTGCAAGAAAAATATAAAGAGATTAAAGAAAAAGAAGCGAGAGCTGAAAAATATTTTACGGAAGACGCAGATATTATATTGGTTTCTTACGGAACTATGTCGAGAGTTTGCAGAAGCGTGGTTGACGCTTTTAGAAAAGAAAATAAAAAAGTCGGTATGATAAGACCTATGACTTTGTGGCCCTTCCCAGAAAAAGAATTTAAAAATAATAATTGCAAAATGTATATAAGCGTTGAAATGAGTATGGGACAGATGGTTGACGATGTAAAATTGGCATGCGAATGCAAAGTTCCCGTCAAATTTTTCGGAAAAGCGGGAGGAGTAGTTCCAACTTCGCATGAAATAACGGATGCTATAAAAGAATTTGCGGGAGGAATTTTATGATAGTTTTTGAAAAATCAAAAGGTTTGACTAACGACAGAACGCATTATTGTCCCGGTTGTATGCATGGAACTTCGCAAAGAATAATAGCCGAATGTTTGGAAGAGCTTAATGTTTTGGATAGAGCGGTTGGAATAGCTTCGGTAGGATGCAGCGTTTTGGCTTATAAATATTTTAATTGCGATATGCAGCAAGCGGCACATGGCAGAGCGCCAGCGGTTGCTACTGGAATAAAAAGAGCCGTTTCCGATTCGGTAGTGTTTACTCTTCAAGGAGACGGAGATTTGGCGGCTATAGGAACTGCGGAAATAATTCATGCGGCTGCAAGAAGCGAAAATATAACGGTAATATTTTTGAATAACGCAATTTACGGAATGACGGGCGGACAGATGGCGCCAACGACTTTGGAAGGACAGAAAACCACTACAACTCAAGCGGGAAGAGATTTTCACAGAGCGGGAAAACCGATTAGAGTATGCGAAATGCTTGCGACAATAGAAGGAGCTACATTCGTTGAAAGAGTCACTTTGGATACTCCAGCGAATATTAGAAAAGCTAAAATGGCGACTAAAAAGGCTTTTGAAAATCAAATTGCGGGAAAAGGTTTTTCAATGGTGGAAATGCTTACAAGCTGCACGACAAATTGGGGAATATCTCCAACGGAATCGCATAAATGGATAAGAGAATATTTGATTCCTCATTATCCTGTTGGAAATTTTAGAGAAGATTAATTTAAGGAGCAATTTATGAAAACTGAAAGAATTATTTTTGCGGGTTTTGGCGGACAGGGAGTTATGTCAATGGGACAGATGCTCGCTTATGCGGGAATGATAGAAAATAAACATGTAACTTGGTGTCCTTCATACGGTCCCGAAATGAGAGGAGGAACGGCAAACTGTTCTGTGGTTATAAGCGATGAATTGGTAGGCTCTCCTTTAATATCGCATGACGCGACTGCGGCGGTTATAATGAATCTTCCTTCTTTGACGAAATTTGAAAAAGATATTTTACCCGGCGGGGTTCTTTTAATAAACTCTTCTCTTATCGAAAAAAAATCTTCGAGAGACGATATAAAAGTAGCTTATGTTGAAGCAAATAAAATAGCGGGCGATTTGGGAAATTCGAGAGCGGCAAATATGGTTATGCTCGGCGCTTTGCTTTCTTTGGATAATATAGTTTCGTTCGACAGCGTTCAGCAGGCTTTCTTAAAAGTATTCGGCGAAAGAAAAAAAGAATTTTTACCAAACAACGAGAAGGCTTTGAATGCGGGAGCGGAATCGGTGAAAGGTTTGGTTTCTTAAATTATTGTTATAATTATAAAATATTATTTTAAGAATTATGATATATGGAACAACCAAAATTTTATAATACAGAATAAGATTTAATTAAATGGCTTAAATATGACTTAAAAGAAATAGATAATACCAAAAATACTTTAAAAAAGATAATAAAGATTATATAATTTGCAAATATAGAATTAATGCAAGACATTGTATTTTTAATTATGATTTTAAAGTTTTTGATATAATTTTTAAACAAGAAGTTAACTTTTTTAATTCAAAATTTCATAAAAATATAGAATTTAGAGGAAATATTGACAATAAAATAAAATTTAATTATTCTTTTATTCAAAAGAATTTAGTTATAAATTGTAATACGGTTAAGAATATTATTTTTTATAATATATCATTTGATAATTCAAAATCTTTATTGTCAATTACGAATATTATAAACAAAATTAAATCTATAAGCTTTAAAAATATTGTTGTAGGCGGGATTATAAATATACAAAATGTAAAAGTAGATACAGTTGATTTTAAAAGTTCTGTTATTAATGGCGGATTAGTTAATCCTGTAAACTTTGAAGTTGATAAATTCGCAAATAGAGAAAGTGCATTATTTTTGAAAAACGAGGTTTATGCAAGAGATAATATTATAGATGCATTGTAATATAAAGCCAAAGAAATAGATTTGCATAGAAAAAATCTAAAAAAAGAATTATTAGAAGAAAAAATTATAAAAAATTTGGAGATATAATATCCTTTGAATTAAGTTATTTGTATAGCAATAATGTATTAAATTGGTTAAAATCATTTTTTAACGGCTGTAGCACTAATTTCTATGGCAAGTACAAGCGTATTCTGTATATATGGAGTTCATACGGATTGGATTAACTTCCTTAATTTTTAACTGTAATTTGGTGTCTTTTCTGTGTTGCGAACGGGAGGCGCTGTTTTTTAATATTGCCATAAAAATAAAATTAGTATAATCTAATAAATCAATAATTTAATTTTTGTAAATTTTAAAAATTAAGGAAAATAATGAAAATAACTTTTTTGGGAACGGGAACTTCGGATGGCGTGCCAATGATTGGATGCAAATGTCCCGTTTGTTTAAGCAAAGATAAAAGAGACAAAAGATTAAGAGCCTCGATTCTTATACGAGACAACGGCAAAAATTATGTAGTCGACACTTCGCTGGATTTTAGGGCGCAGATGCTTAAAGAAAAAGTGAGTAGACTCGAAGCGGTATTTTTCACTCATCAACATGCGGACCATACTTCTGGAATAGTCGATTTACGCTCTTTGAATTTTGCGATGAATCGTTCCATAGATTGCTACGGAAATAAAGAAACTATGGATATTTTAAGAGACAAATACGATTATTTTTTTAATCCCGTTCAAATGGGGGGCGGACTTCCTCAAGTCGTTTTTTATCATATAAATAAGTCGATGCAATTTGACGGAATAAAAGTTATTCCTATTCCTATAAAACATGGAGTTTTAAATATATTGGGCTACAGATTCAATAATTTCACTTATATAACGGACGCGAGTTTTATAAGCGAGGAGAGTTTCAAATTGATAGAAGGAACGGAGATTTTGGTTTTAAACGGATTGAGATATCGTCCTCATCATACGCATTTGTCTTTGCAGGAATCGGTAAATATTGCCGACAGAATCGGAGCTAAAGAAACTTACTTTACGCATATGACTCATGATGTTTTGCATAAAAATTTGGAAAGAGAATTGCCTAAAAATATGTTTCCCGCTTATGACGGACTTACGATAGAAATTTAATTTATACTTTTAATTTATATAATGTTTTTACTTCTATAATAATAAACTAAAAGCCGAACGACTCTCGAATAACTTTGCACGCCTTCTTTTTGACTATTCGCTTTCAAATACGCGTCATTAACATTTTTGCTTACTTTCGATAATTCGCCAGAATATCTTTTCCAAAATTCGCTATATTCTCTAATTTCTTTTTTAGTCTCATCGTTCAAATTATCTATCAAATGCCCGTAATTTTCGTCTCTGTTTAACTGCCCGAGCAAATATAATAACGCTTCAAAATCGCCCGAATATCTTATAAATAAATCTTCGCTTTTTGAACAAACCAAATAAGCTAAAAAATTCGCTTCGTCCTCGTAGGAAATTCCTATTTGATGCGACATTTCATGAGCGATTGTGAAAGGAAAAGAAATATAAGGAATCAAAATATTAACATTCGATTCAAAAGTGAAAGGATTATAAATTCCAAGTATTTGCAAATATAAAAAAAGTTTTGAGGATTTTATCGGTTTCGTTCTTACATAATGCATATTCAAAAAATCAAATTCTTCGAATATATTTTTATAATCCTCTTCGACCATTCTATTCAAAGCCTGAAAATTGGTGTTTATATTTTGATATTTCATTTGGCTTTTCAAATTATTAATGTCTTTTATCAAATACTCGGCAAGCGAATAAATATCTTCGTTGTCAATTTCTCTCTCCATATAATCCGAATAATTTTCCGTAAGAGGAATTCTATAATAATTTAATCCCCAAAACGACATAAATATTATATACAAAATCACGGCGGTGCAAACTATAGCGTATAAAAAATTAAATAGAATTTTTAATTTCTCTTTTTCCGTTATTAAATTTTTTACGGTAAAAGCTATAAACAATATCAAAAGAATTATAAATATAACGAGTAAAATTTCGCCCAAAGAAAAACTAAATTTGCCCGATATTTTATTTAAACTTCCCGCCAAACCTTTGTAAAAAAATCTCGAATAAACATTTTCGATTAAACTTTTCGATAGAGCGGATAATCTTAAAATAATCGCTATAAAAATTATGCATGCAAGAAATATTAATTTATTTTTCATTGTAGTATTATACTTAATTGAAAGTTTTTGTCAAAGCGAATTTATTTTTAGAATTATTTTTTTATTAAAGAAATTTTATTTTTTCATCGCTTTTAAGTCCGTGTCTAATTTCTTTTTCCAAAGGTCGTAAATCTTTTTTTGTTCTTCCGCTTCTTCGACTTCGTTCAAATAAACATATATTCTTCTTAAAGTTCCCGTTAGATTGAGAGCCATTTTCATGTCGTCTGGACGTCTGTCTTGCAATTCGTATTTCGTTCTGTATTGTTCGGCGGATGCGGATATTAAAGATTTTGCGAGATTCATTAATTTTACTCTATAAATATAACCTTCAATTTCGGGGCTTAATTCTTTTATATAACTTTTGAAGTCTATTATATTTTTTGAAAGCAAAGCCAATCTTCCTTCTATCTCGATAAAATTCTGAAGCCATTTTGAATTTTCGCCGTAGCAGAATTTGAAATAATCTATAACATAACCGAAAGAGCAAATAAATTTATATCGCCATTCGTCCGAGAATTTATCTTTCAAATATTCATGCACTTCGTCATTTAAAGATAAAGAATCGTCTCCGTAATCTCCCAAAGCCTCTTCCAACAACATTATCGCCTTATTGATAAGTCTCCTTCCATCGTTTAATTGATTTTCGATTCTAATATCCAAATGTTCGATAGATATATAGCAAATCGTGGCGACAAACGAAGACGCTTTTATATACAAAACCGCCAAATCTATTTTCTTTTTAGCCGCTTCAAAATTATCTTCCGTGGAGGTTAATTCTTTTTCCAATTTGTCAATTTCGACTTCGACTGAATGAAGCAGTTCTTTATATTTGTTTTGCATTCTGTTGCATTCGGCTTTTGCCGCTTCGCTTATTTTTGCCATTATTATTCCCCCATTAAAATTTATCGGAAAAATTTATTGGAAAATGAAATTTAAATATTCGTTTATATTTATTATTTAACCGTTTAATTCCACGGGCATAGTGATGATAAACGCCGTTGATTTGAAACTTCCGTTTACGCTTTTAACCGCTATGCTTCCGCCATGAGCTTCGACTATTCTTTTTGATACGGCGAGTCCTATTCCGATTCCATGACTTTTTGTGGTGAAAAACGGCGTGAATAATTTTTTTATTACATCTTCTTCAATATAAGAATTGGTATTTTCCACTATTACATCAATCATAGATTCTCTGTAAGAATTGTCGGAAAATGTAGCGCTTATTATCGCGTCTTTTTCGTCTTCTATCGCGTCAATAGCGTTTATGATTAAATTGATTATTACATCGTTCATTCTGTTATAATCCCACCTTACGCTAATTTCTTTAGTCGCATTAACCGCGTAGAATTTTATTTTTTTACCGCTTTTCTTTATATATTCTTTAGCCAATATATTTATGTATTTTACCATATCGTCAACTTTAAATGTTTCGGGAACTAAATTGATGCTTTTTGCGAAAGTTAAATTTCTTTGAATATAATTTTCCAATTTATTAATTTCTTCGACTATAATTTTCGCATATTCGCTCGTTTTTTCGTCCGAACTTACTTTTACGAGTCGGTTTGCAAATCCCGATATTGGAACTACGAAATTTCTTAAATTATGAGCCATAGAAGAACTCATCTCTCCTATCATAGCCAAACTTTTAATATCGAATAAACTTTTTTGAGCCGCTTTCAAATCGTTATGACTCTTTTCTATTTCGTTGTATAAATAAGAATATTCCAAAGCGACCGCCGCCTGACGCCCGAACATTTTTAAGTATTCCAAATCGTCATCCGTTATCGGAACATTATTGTATATATTGTCTACGACCATCATTCCCATACAATTATTAGCGTCCATTATTGGAATTATCGCAAAAGGATTATAACCGAATATGTCGGTATAACTTCTTATCTGTTCAGCCCATTTGTCGTCTACGGATTTTACATTTACGCTTTCTTTATTTTCAAATATATAAGAAAATAATTGACATTTTTCGTTGTTTGGAATAACCGTGTTTAAGAATTTTTGATTCAAATCCCATGAGCCTTCTAAATCGCTTCTTTCAAAAGAGAGCATAAGTTTTTCTCTCAAACCGTATTTGTCCATCGTTTTCATTTTATTCCAAATATTTCCCGCATCGCTTGCGTCTTTCGGAGCTATGCACATTCTTCCTCTGAAAACATTAAATTCTTTATCGTATAAAAAAGCGAAAGCTCTATTGAAAGCGAAAACATCTCCGATAGTCGCTATCGTAAGTAGAATAAATAAAATGTCTTCCGTTTTCGACCTTTCTAATAATATGTTGCTTATGTCGTATAAAGCGCTTAAACGATTCATGTTTCTCGTATTTTTTTCGTTAGCCTTATTCAATTCTTCGTTTATTCTATTTAATTCAACCGTATTGTAATATTCCGACATTCTGCTCGATATATTCGCTAAAAGCGGTTTAAATAAATTCAAATCTTCTTTGTCGAAATCTCCCAAAGGATTCACGGCGTCCTTTATTTTGTCTATAACCGCAATATATCCTATGCAATCGTTTCTTATTGAAATTCGATTAAATAAAATGGAACGATTTATAACATTCTTAAAATTTTCTCCGTCCTCATGTTTTTCTACATTATTTACATAACCGACTTCCTTATCCAAATATTTATGCTCGTATTCTTTTTTCTCAAAAATCGAATAATCGAAATGATTGTCGAAACCGTAGGATGAAATCGTTTCAAAATTGTAGCCTTCGTATCTTAATCTTATAAAAGTTTTGCTTGCGCTGAATATATTCGCAATATCCGAAGCCAAATCTTTTAAGTTGCTTTCAAATTTATCAATATCGCTTAATTTCAAATATAATTCTCTAAGTAATTTTAATTGTTTTTCTTTTTCCTTATAAGTTACATTTTGCAATACATTGCTTACATATACGGCGAAATGTCCGATAAAATTTGTAAGTTCTTCTTTTACGCTTTTATAATATTCCGTTTTATCTTCTTTATTTCTGAAAACTATGATTCCTATAGGATTTTGACTCGTATGAATCGGTAGCGCTAATAAAGTTTGATAATCTGAAAATACTTCGACATTCGCAATATTTATATTTTTCCCTATATATTCTTTTCCGTTATATAAAATTTCTTGAGCATTATTCATAGTTATTGGAAAATCCACTTTGCATACATAATATCTGTCGATTCCGTAAACGCCTCGCAATATCAAATATTCGCCTTTTGGAAAATAAACTTCTCCGCAATCGAAATTATAATACTTGCATATTTTTTCCAAAAACAAATCGACAACAATATCTATTTCGTTTGTATTTTCGGCAAAGAGCAAACCTTTAGACAAATTGGTAAAAAAAATTTCTATAGATTTTGTATTTTCCATATAACTACCTTAATTTATTTTGAATTTATTTTAAAATTTATTTCGCATTTATAAAATATCAAACTCTAAAAATCTTTAATTGGTAAGGCGCTATTTCAATAGTTTCTTTTATATCTATTATATTATCGAATGAAATATCTTCTTTTATATCAAATTTTTTGGCGTCAAATTCTTCCTTTTTGTCCGTTGTATTAACCACTATAAAAACCATGTCCTTTTCGTCCAAACTATATTTATAAAATTTTTTAATAGGATTTTTTATTTCTTCAATTTCTTCTTTATTTTCTTCGGAATTATTGTCGTTGTTGTCGTTATTTGCGTTTTTTAATTCTTCTTCTTTTTTCTTTTTTTCAATATTTTCCAAAACATCCAAAGAAACTATTTTTCCGCAATTTGAAAGTATAGGATTTTTTTTAATATAATTTCCCATATCTTTTATGAATTCGCTTATATCGAAATTTATTTTTTCAAAGTCTTTTTCGTTTCCGCCGACAACATTGCATCTTTTATAAAATCCGTATTCGTCTCCGAGAGTTATCATCCACATATCGCAGACGATTGCCGTAAATAAAAAAGTTTGTTTCAATTTCCAAATATTGCCTTTATATTCCGTTATGAGTCTTTCCGTATCATGATTGCTTGGGAAGGCTATTTGTTTGCAATTTTCTCTCGCCGTGTCGTATTGTTCTATAAACCATTCGCTTTCGTAATCCCACCATTTCGCGCTGCTTGCCACATAATCGAATCCCGCTTTTATCAAATCTTTTGTGTCCTCCAAAGAACATCCCAAACTTTCCGCAAAAAATATGATTTCTTTATTTTCTTTTTTCGCTTCGCTTATTAAATATTTCCATAATTCTTTATTGACTTTATAAGCCGCATCGCATCTGAAACCAGAAAATCCCAATTCCAAATTATGTTTAATAAGTTCTCTCCAATAATTCCAAATAGGATTTTCTATCTCTTCGTTATTTTCGTTTAGAATTGTTTTTTCGTTATTGAAAGAAGCCAAATCTCCCCATTCAATCCATTTGCCGTTATCCCAAGCGCCGGGCGAAACGAGTTGTCCGTCTTTTAATTTATACCAATCGAAATGTTCTTCCACTAAATTGCAATCTTTTGAAGAATGATTTATAACCAAATCTATCATTAATTTTATATTATTTTTTTTGCAATATCGCGTAAAATCTTTTATCTCTTTTTCCGCTTCGATTCTTTCGGGGCTTGTAAAGAATGCGGGATTATATTTGTAATAATCTTTTGTAGCGTATAAACTTCCGCTAAATCCTGGGTAAGTTATCGGGTTAATATAAACCCACTCGAAACCGATTTTTTTTATTCTGTCTATATGCGAATACCAATTTTGAATGTTTCCCAATAAAGGGACAAATAAATTATAACTTAAAATATTCATTATAAGTATTATATATTATAAATAAATAAAAAAACAGCCTATATTATTAGAATTATGTTTAATTGAACGCTTATTTATATGATTTTTATGGCTAAAAAGTTTAAAAAATTAAAAAAAGTGTTGACAAAATTTTTAAATATTGTATAATTTCATCACTTTCGTAAAAACGATTAAAGCGATTGGTATAAATATTAATTAATATCAACTGCTCGATATTAAATATATCGTTTCGTATTTAGGGATTAGCGATTTAAATGATAAAAGTTCCAATTATTTGGGCTTGACATAAATTAGTTTTTGTTATATAATTTTCGCTTATATAAAATAAAAATTAATTAATGTTATTAATAAAATAGAAAAATAAAAAAGGTTAAGAGGTTTTATATTGTATGCCTACAATTAATCAATTAATAAGGAAAGGGCGCAAGCGAATATTGAATAAGACAAAATCGCCAGCGTTAATGAAATGCCCTCAAAGAGAAGGCGTATGCACTCGCGTGACTACGACTACTCCTAAAAAACCTAATTCGGCAATGCGTAAAATAGCCCGCGTTAGAATAACGAACGGAATAGAAGTGACGGCTTATATTCCAGGTATAGACCATACTTTGCAAGAACATAACCGCGTTTTGATAAGAGGCGGAAGGGTTAAGGATTTGCCTGGATGTCGTTATCATATAGTTAGAGGTAGCAGAGAAGCTACGGGCGTTGAAAAGAGAATGAAGGCAAGAAGCAAATACGGAACTAAAAAACCTAAAGCTTAAACGGAGTAAATAATGGCAAGAAGAAGAAGAGCGCAAATAAGAAAAATTGAAGCCGACCCGATTTACGGAAGCGATACGATAAGTAAATTTATAAATAAACTTATGTATGACGGTAAAAAGAGCAAGGCTGAAAATATATTTTATAAAGCGATGGATTTGGTTAAAGATAAAACGGGCAAAGACGGACTTACGGCTTTTAACGAAGCTATAGGAAATATTAAACCTCGAGTAGAAGTAAAATCTAGAAGAGTCGGCGGTTCTACATATCAGGTTCCAGTTGATGTTCGTCCAGAAAGACAAAATTCATTGGCATTTAAATGGCTTATAAACGCTTCGAGAAAAAGGAGCGGGAAAAGTATGATTGAAAGATTATCGAATGAAATAGTTGACGCTATTGACGGTAAGGGTAAAGCGGTTGAACAAAAAGAAACCGTTCATAGAATGGCAGAAGGCAATAAGGCTTTCGCTCATTTTAGGTGGTAATATAGGAGAAAATTAAGTGGCAAGACAGATTTCTTTGGAAAATACGCGTAATATCGGTATTATGGCTCATATAGATGCGGGAAAAACCACTTTAAGCGAAAGAATATTATATTTTACGGGAAAAACTCATAAAATCGGCGAAGTGCATGAAGGCGCTGCGGAAATGGATTGGATGGAACAGGAGAGAGAAAGAGGAATTACTATCACATCTGCGGCAACCACATGTTTTTGGAATGGAAATCGTATTAATTTGATAGACACTCCGGGGCACGTTGACTTTACGGCAGAGGTTGAAAGGTCTTTAAGAGTTTTGGATAGTGCGGTTGGAGTTTTCTGTTCGGTTGGCGGAGTTCAGCCTCAAAGCGAAGCCGTTTGGAGACAAGCGAGCAATTATAAAATTCCAAGAGCGATTTTTGTAAATAAAATGGATAGAATTGGCGCTAATTTTTATTCCGTTTTGGAACAGACGAGAAATAGACTTAAAGCGAATAGTCATCCTGTCGTTATTCCTATAGGTTCTGAAAGCAATTTTGAAGGCGTTATTGATTTGGTAAAAATGAAAGAAGTGATTTGGACTTCGGAAGACGGCATAAAGATGGAAGAAAGAGATATTAGAGCCGAATTGAAAGAGGAAGCCGAAAAATATAGAAACGAATTATTGGAAGCTATAGTAGAATATGACGATGACGCTATGAATAAGTTTTTTGAAGGGGAAGAAATTGATATTCCTACTATAAAAAGACTCATAAGAACCGCGACTTTATCAGCTAACTTCTTCCCGATGTTTTGCGGAACCGCTTTCAAAAATAAAGGAATTCAAGTTTTGATAGACGCCGTTGTTGATTATTTGCCTTCTCCAATGGATAGAGGAGAGATTGAAGGAACGGATTTGGAAGGGCATGAAATAGTTAGAAAAAGTTCGGACGATGAAAAATTTAGCGCTTTGGCGTTTAAGATAATGACGGACCCTCATGTTGGAAAAATCGCGTTTTTTAGAGTTTATTCTGGCAAACTTGAAGCTGGTTCTTATGTTTATAATGCGACTAAAGGAAAAAGAGAGCGTATTGGAAGAATACTTCAAATGCATGCCAATAAAAGAGAAGAAATCGAAACGGTTTATTCGGGCGATATAGCCGCTGCGGTTGGATTAAAAGATACGACTACGGGAGACACTTTATGTCCAGAAAACGCTCCCATAATACTCGAAGCGATTAATTTTCCAGAACCCGTTATTAATGTCGCAATAGAACCTAAAACTAAAGGCGATAGAGATAAAATGTCAATCGCTTTATCGAGGCTTGCGGAAGAAGACCCTACTTTTAGAGTTAGTTTTGACGATGAAACGGGACAAACGATTATCGCTGGAATGGGAGAGTTGCATTTAGAGATAATATGCGATAGAATGAAGAGAGAATATAAGGTTGAAGCGAATGTCGGACGCCCTCAAGTTTCTTATAGAGAAGGAATCAAGAAAACGGTTGAAGTTCAAGGTAAATTTGTTCGTCAGTCGGGCGGTAAAGGACAATACGGCGATGTATGGTTGAGAGTGGGACCTAACGAAGCTAACGCTGGATTTAAATTTAATAACGAGATAGTCGGAGGAGTTGTTCCGAGAGAATATATACCCGCGGTTGAAAAAGGATGTTTGGAAGCTATGAATACGGGAGTTTTGGCAAATTATCCAATGCTTGATGTAATCGTTTCCGCTTTTGACGGTTCTTTTCACCCTGTGGATTCTTCCGAAATGGCATTTAAAATCGCCGCATCGATGGGTTTCAAAGAGGGTTGTAAAAAAGCGGACCCTTATTTGTTAGAGCCTATGATGAGCGTAGAGGTTATGACTCCCGAAGATTATATGGGAGATATTATAGGAGATTTGGCTTCAAGGAGAGGACAAGTTCATGGATTTACCGATAAATCGGGTTATAAATCCATAAACGCCACTGTGCCTCTTGCGGAAATGTTCGGTTATACGACAAGTATAAGAAATGTTTCGCAAGGAAGAGCGAGCTATACGATGCAGTTCTCTCATTATGAAGAAGTGCCTAAAAATGTAGCCGAAGAGATTATAGGCGCGAGAATGGGCAATAAAAGTTAATTAAGTAGCAAAAAAATTAAAATTAGAATAAATAAAAATCCTAAATAAAGGATAAATTGGAGGATAAAAATGGCAGGAACTTATGACGGTAAAAAAGTGCATGTAAATGTGGGAACAATAGGACACGTTGACCATGGTAAAACTACATTGACATCGGCAATAACGGCGGTATCATCCGCAATGTTTCCCGATACGGTTCAAAAAGTGGGTTACGATGCGGTTGCTAAAGCTTCCGAAAGTCAAGGTAGAAGAGACTCTACTAAAATTTTGACTATCGCGACTTCGCATGTAGAATACGAATCGGATAATAGGCATTATGCCCATGTGGATTGTCCTGGACACGCCGACTATATTAAAAACATGATAACGGGAGCGGCTCAAATGGACGGAGCTATACTCGTTGTATCGGCTGAAGACGGAGTTATGCCTCAAACTAAAGAGCATGTTCTTTTGTCAAGGCAAGTGGGCGTTAATTATATAGTCGTATTCTTAAATAAGTGCGATAAATTGGACGACCCAGAAATGGCTGAAATAGTGGAAGCGGAAGTTGTGGATGTTTTGGACCATTACGGTTTTGACGGAAGCAAGACTCCTATCATTAGAGGAAGCGCTATTAAGGCTATTCAAGCTATCGAAGCGGGAAAAAATCCAAGAGAAGACGCCGATTGTAAATGTATAATGGACCTTTTGAACGCTTTGGATACTTATATTCCAGACCCAGTTAGAGAAGTTGATAAAGATTTCTTAATGTCTATAGAAGATGTTTATTCGATTCCTGGAAGAGGAACTGTTGTTACGGGTAGAATTGAAAGAGGCAAAATCACTAAAGGAGACGAAGTTGAAATAGTAGGTTTGAGAGAGACTCAAAAAACTACTTGCACAGGCGTTGAAATGTTTAAGAAAGAAGTTGTCGGAATTGCTGGATATAATGTCGGTTGTCTTTTAAGAGGTATCGAAAGAAAAGCCGTTGAAAGAGGACAAGTATTGGCTAAACCTGGAACTATAACTCCGCATAAAAAATTTGAAGCGGAAGTTTATATTCTTAAAAAAGAAGAAGGCGGAAGGCATAGCGGTTTCGTAACTGGATATAGACCGCAAATGTATTTTAGAACTACGGATGTTACGGGGGTAATAAATTTGCCAGAAGGTTCTCAAATGATAATGCCGGGAGATAACGCTAATTTGACTATAGAATTAATTAGCCAAATCGCTATGGAAGAGAAACAAAGATTCGCCATAAGAGAAGGCGGTAAAACCGTAGGTAACGGCGTTGTAACAAAAATTTTGGAGTAAGGATTTAATAAGGGCGTAATATGAAAAATATAAATTATGCCCTTTATAATAAATGAGATTAAGCGAGTAATTCAAGCTATGAAAGAACAGAAAATACGAGTAAAACTAAAAGCTTTTGATATTGAGCTTATTGACCAATCGGCTCAATCCATAGTCGATAGCGTTAAGAAGACGGGAGCGAGAGTTTCGGGACCTATACCTTTACCTACAAGCATACGAAAGGTAACGGTTATAAGAAGCCCGCATGTTAATATTAAATCCAGAGAGCAGTTTGAGATGCGTATTTATAAGAGACTTATAGATATATTCGAGGTGACGCCTCAAACTACCGAATCTCTAAAAAAATTGGCGCTTCCAGCTGGGGTTGATGTTCAGCTAAAATAAAAAGTAAGCGCTTATTGAATATAAAAAGATAAAGTTTACTACGATTTATCTGTAATAGTTAGAATTTGTAATAGAGTAGTAAAATCATTATAGAGGATTCGCCGATGGTAGGAATAATTGGCAAAAAATTGGGCATGACTACGGTATTTGACGAAACGGGAAACGCTATAGCGGTAACCGTTGTGGAAGCCGGACCATGCACGGTGATGCAGATAAGAGATAATGAGAAAGACGGTTATAATGCTATTCAATTGGGTTATGAAGCCGTGAAAGAAAAGCATTTAAAGAAACCGCAAATAGGACAATTTAAAAAGATGAATTTAGAGCCTAAGAAATATTTGAAAGAATTTAGAATCGATAATATTAGTTTTTATTCCGTTGGACAAGAGCTTAAAGTCGATATATTTCAAACAGGCGATTTTATAGATGTTAGTTCTTTAAGCAAAGGACGAGGTTTTGCTGGAGTTATGAAAAGGCATAATTATGACGGTGGACCTATGAGTCACGGTTCTAATTTTAGAAGAAGGGCTGGTTCGATAGGTTGTAATAGTTATCCTTCGAGAGTATGGAAAGGAAAAGGTATGCCTGGGCATATGGGTAATGCGCTCACAACTATTCAGAATTTGAAAGTTATCGACATAAGACCAGAAGATAACTTGATTATGATAAAAGGCGCTATACCTGGAGCCGTTAATAGCATAGTAAAATTAACTTCGGCGGTTAAAAAACTTAACAAGAAAAAGAATTCTATGATATAATAGATGGATAAATTAAGCAGGATGAAAAGATGGAAGTAGTGATACTAAATGAAAACGGAGATAATGCGGGCAATTTGGAGATTGTCGATAAGATTTTTAAATCTGAAGTCAATAACAATCTCCTTTACGAGGCTATAAAGAACGAACTTGCAAACAAAAGGCAGGGAACTCATTCGACTAAAACTCGAGGCGAAGTTTCTGGAGGCGGTAAAAAACCTTGGAGACAGAAAGGAACTGGAAGAGCGAGAGCGGGTTCGTCAAGGTCGCCTATATGGGTAGGAGGAGGAAAAGTTCATACTCCTAAACCGAGAGATTATAGCTATAGATTGCCTAAAAAAGTTAAACAAAAGGCTTTGCTTTCCGTTTTATCTTTGAAATACGGCGCTAATGTTCTTAAAGTTTTTGAAGATTTTACTTTTGACGCTCCGAAAACTAAAAGAATGGCAAGTTTTATAAGCAAGGTTAAAGAGCCTAAAAGTAGAAAAGTGGCTTTTGTAGTCGGTAAAGACGAAGCTTTGGGAGATAATTATAATAAATTATTATTGTCGTTAAGAAATATTAAGGATTTGAAACTTGTAAACGCCGACAGTATGGCTATTCATCCTTTATATTATGCCGATGAAGTGTATTTTACGAAAACCGCTTTATCTAAATTAAACGATAGGATTAAGGGTTAAAAATTATGAGTATGTATTCGCTTTTGATTGAACCTATACTTACCGAAAAAAGTAATATTTTGAGAACCGAGCCGAGAGGAACGGAAAAGAGGTATTATGTATTTAAAGTAAGGCAGGACGCTAATAAATCGGAATTAATTAAAGCGGTTGAAAAAATATTTAATGTGCATCCGCTTGATTGTAAGATAATAAATGTTAAGCCTAAAAAGAAAAATCGTAGAATGAGCAAGCGAGGATATACTCGAAGCTATAAGAAAGCGATAATTGTTCTTGACGGTAAAGAGAAAATAGATATAGTAAAATAATTGAGGAATAACGATGGCTATTAAGAAATTTAAACCGACAACTCCAAGTTTGCGTTATCGAACGGTAGTTGATTTTTCGGATATTACCGCAAACGAGCCTTGTAAATCTTTGGTATCGGGCAAAAAGCGCATAAGCGGACGCGGTTCAAACGGTCGTATAACTATGCGTAGACGCGGAGGCGGACATAAAAAACTTTTTAGACTTATTGATTTTAGAAGAGATAAACATGATATAGAGGCTAAAGTGGTTTCGGTGGAATACGACCCTAATAGAAGCGCTCATATAGCTCTTTTAAACTATACGGACGGAGAGAAAAGATATATAATTTATCCTTTGGGGTTAAATATTGGAGATAAAGTTGTAAGCGGAGAGAACGCTAAAGTTAGAGTGGGATGCAGTTTGCCTTTGAGAAAAATTCCTTTGGGAACTATAATACATAATATAGAGTTAACTCCTGGCAAAGGCGGACAGTTGGTTAGAGCTGCTGGAGGCGGCGCTCAAATAACGGCAAAAAGCGGAGGTTATTGCGTAATAAGGCTTCGCTCGGGAGAAGAAAGAAGAATATTGGAAAATTGCTACGCTACTATAGGGCAGATAGGAAATTTGGACCATTTTAATACTACGGACGGAAAAGCGGGAACGACAAGACATAAAGGAAGAAGACCTAAAGTCAGAGGAGTCGTGATGAATCCTGTCGACCACCCGCATGGAGGAGGAGAAGGTAAGAGCGGACAGGGTAATCCTCATCCAGTTTCTCCTACGGGAATTCCAACCAAAGGATATAAAACGAGAAAGAAAAATAAATATTCGGATAGACTAATAATTAAGAGAAGAGGAGGTAAAAAATAATGTCTCGCTCTATTAAGAAAGGACCTTTTGTTGATAAGAATCTTTTTAAGAAAATACAAGCTGGGGATAATAAGCATCAGATAAAAACTTATAGCAGGGCTTCGACTATTATTCCCGAAATGATAGGATATACTATAAATGTGCATAATGGCAAAACTTTTGTTGCGGTTTATATACAAGAAAATATGATTGGGCATAAATTGGGAGAATTTGCTCCTACAAGGACATTTCGCTCTCATGCAGGCGCCGCTAAAGTTGGTAAAAAATAAGGATTTTAGATTATGGATTATAAAGTAAGAGTTCGTTATTTGCGTATAGGTCGCAGAAAAATTGCAAGATTGCTTCCTTTTATTAAAGGAGAATATGTTAATCATGCGATAGCTAATTTGACGGTTATGCCTCAAATGTCTTCGGTAGTTTTGAGAAAGGCGATAAAAAGCGGAATAGCAAACGCGATATTTCAATCGAGGAATATCAATCCCGATACTTTATGGGTTAAAACAGCTTTTGTAGATAAAGCGGCAATGTTGAAACGAATACGAGCCGCAAGTAGAGGAAGCGCCGACCCTATATTGAAGAGACTTTCTCATATTACTATAGTATTGAGTGACGATAAGAAACCCGAAAAGAAAAAAATAAAAGCTGTGGCTAAAAAAGAAGAAAGCCCAAAAGCGGCGGAGGTATAAAATGGGTCAAAAGGTTAGTCCTATAGGTTTAAGACTTGGAATAAATAAAACTTGGTCAAGTAGATGGTTTGAAGACAATAGAAGTTATGCGGATAGTTTGCATGAAGATTTGTCTATTAGACGATATATAAACGATTATTATTATAAAACTTTAAAAGAAGAGCATAAAAAAATTGGCGGTAAAAAAGACGCTTTCGACCCCGCAATATCAAATGTGGAGATAGTTCGATTTCCAGATAGAATAAATGTCTTTATAGCTACGGCAAGAGCTGGAATAGTTATAGGACCGAAAGGGCAGAGAGTGGAAATAGTTAAAAATGTTATACAAAAAATGGTAAAAAAGCCCGTTCAAGTTTCTATAAAAGAGATTAAAGAAGCCGAGTTGGACGCCACTTTAGCCGCTCAAAGTGTAGCTCGACAACTTGAAATGCGCGTGGCTTTTAGAAGAGCTATGAAAAGCGTTATAACTCAAGCTATGAAAAAAGGAGCTAAAGGTATTAAAGTTATGTGTTCGGGACGTTTGGCTGGAGCGGATATAGCGAGAACCGAGCAATATAAAAACGGTTCCGTGCCTTTGCATACTTTAAGGGCGAATATAGATTACGGAACGGCTGAAGCTACGACAACTTTCGGAATAATCGGCGTGAAAGTTTGGATTTATAAGGGCGAGATTCTTGATAAAAAAGAACAGAGACAAGATGACGCGGGCGAAGTTATCGGAGCTAAAGGAGATAGATAATGTTACAACCTTCAAGGACAAAATATCGTAAACAGCATAGAGGCAGAATGAAAGGCAACTCTAAAAGAGGAAGTAATTTAACTTTTGGAGATTACGGTTTAATGGCTTTGGAACCAGTATGGCTTACCGATAGGCAAATTGAAGCGGCTCGTATAGCGATTTCGAGGCATGTAAAAAGAGGCGGCAAAATGTGG
>NZ_SJDU01000050.1 GCF_005518285.1 Brachyspira catarrhinii
TTGCGCTTAATTTTAATAAAAAAGGAAAAAATTTCCCGCCAGAATATTATTACGATAAATGTATAACTTGCTATTGCTGTCAAGAATTATGTCCGCATAAAGCGATTGTTTTGAAAAGAAGATTTTAAAAATTTAATCTTAAAATTTTATTTAAATATAATAAAAAGATTTTAATTAATACCGTTATTTATAGTATTGATAAAAGTATTTTTTGTAATATAATTTTTGATTATTCTTAAAAATATTTTCTTAAAAAGGATAAATTCGATGGATTTGTTTGAAATAGAATTAAATAAAGATAAAAAATTTGTCGGCGAAGATTTTAGATATAGAAGAAAACTTTTGGTTGTTCTTTTCGTGTCGGTTTTCGTTGTGTCGGTTCTTATAATAAGATTGTTTTATTTGCAAATAATAAAAAACGGATATTACAGCGGTTTATCTCGAAACAATAAAGAACAAATAATACCTATTGAAGCTCATAGAGGCGAAATATACGACAGAAACGGAATCATGGTTGCGGAAAATATTAAAGTTTATGTTATGTATATGATTCCAACTTATTTGCCTAAAAATTATTTTGAAAGAGAAGAGCTTTTATATAGAGTTTCAAAAATATTCAATATAGATTTGGAGCAGATAAAATCGACTTTGGATAAACTTCCTAAAAACAGCTACGAATCAATCGAAATAACGGACAATATGACGATGGAACAAATCAGTTATTTAGCCGAACGCGCCGAAGAATTTCCCGGCGTTTATTACGGAAGCAAATCGGTTAGAAATTATCCGCTCGGAGAAACGATGACTCATATTTTGGGTTATATCGGAAATATATCTCAAGAAGAATTTGAAAGCAAAAGAATCGAAGGCTACAGAAGAAACAGCATGATTGGAAAGGAAGGAGTCGAGCAGTTTTACGATAAGGAGCTTCGAGGAATTGACGGATATGTTCAATGGATAGTCGACTCGAGAAATAGAGTAAAAGAAACTATAAGCCCCGCCGTTGGAAGACCTATTCCCGGAAAAAAACTTATTTTAAGTATAGATTCAAAAATTCAAAAAGACGCGGAAGATTTGCTTTACGGACAAGTGGGAACTATAATCGTATCGCGTCCTACAACGGGAGAAATACTCGCAATGGTTAGCGCGCCTTGGTATGACCCGAATATATTTATAGGAAAAATCGACAGAGATAAATACGCCGAACTTATAAATAATCCCGCCAATCCTTTTTGGAATAAGGCTATAAGAGGAAGATATCCTCCAGGCTCCACTTTCAAATTAATATCCGCCGCAGGTTCTCTTGCGGAAGGCAGGCTCACGGCAAATAAGACGGTATTTTGTCAAGGAGGTATGCTTCTTGAAAATAGATTTTACAGATGCACAGGACAGCATGGTTATGTAAATATGTATAAAGCTATTCAATATTCTTGCAACACTTATTTTTATACTTTGGCTTACGAACTCGGACCGAATTTTATAAAAAAATACGCGGAAATTTTCGGCTTCGGAACTCCAACGGGAATAGATTTGCCCGGCGAAAAAATCGGAGTAGTTCCGAGTGCGGATTGGAAGAGAAGAAGAATTGGCGAATATTGGTGGGACGGAGACACTTTGCAATATGTTATCGGGCAGGGTTATATGTCCGCAACTCCGATAGCCGTTCATATGGCTACATCCGCTATTATAAACGATGGCGTTATGTATCGTCCTCATGTTGTTAAAGAAATAAGAAGTTCGCAAACGGACGAGGTAATATACAATAACGATAAAGTTGTAGTTAAAAAATTGGATATTCCTCAAAGTATGTTTACGGTTGTCAAAGAAGGAATGAGAATGGCTGTAGCTGGAGGAACGGCAAGAAACGGAGCTTGGTCTCCTTATGTAAAATTAGCCGCCAAAACTTCCACCGCCCAAAACGCTCAAGGTAGAGACCATACTTGGATTACGATTTTCGGACCTTATAATCAAAGACCTACGGACGATATGGTTGCGGTTACCGTTATGTTGGAACATAGCGGAGGAGGAGGAGGAAGCACCGCGGGACCAATCGCTACGGCAATGTTGCGTTCTATACTTTCTGGAGAAAACGCTCTAGAAGTTAGAAATTCTATTTATTATAGAATGCAAAGAATTTATGAAGAATTTAGACTTGCAAGAGAACAAGCCGCAGCCGAAGCTTCCGAAAACGGAGAAAATAACGATAACGAAGACGATTCTAAAAAGAAAAATAGAAATGATGACGATAGGATAAGATATGAATGAAAAAAGCGAAATAAAAAAATTATTTATATTCGATTTTAGAATATTGCTTGCGATAATATTTTTAATGATAGCTGGAGGAGTCGCCGTTTATTCTTCGACATATTCCGCCGAAGCGAGCAGAACTAGTTGGCTTTTTTTGAAATATCTATTCTTTTCGGTAACAGGTTTAGTTATTATGTGCATAACTATGTTTATTAATTATACTAAATTAGCCGAACATAGAATGTCTTTATATATTCCAATGATTGTTCTTTTGATTTTGGTTTTGATTCCAAATGTCGGAACTACGATTAACGGAAGCAGCAGTTGGCTTTTCGGAATGCAGCCTTCGGAGTTTGGAAAATTGGTAATGATAATATTTCTTGCGGGATATTTAGACCAAATTGGAGATAAAATAAAAGAAGAAAAATATTTCGCGCTTGCTGGTTTGTTTATAGTTATTCCAATCGCTCTCGTTTTGATGCAACCAGATTTGGGAACGGTTTTGGTTTATTGTTTCATAGTTTTCGTTATGCTTTTTGTCGGAGGCGTTCCAATAAGATATATTTTGGCTTTGATGAGTATTGGAATTATCGGGCTTTCTATTCCTATGTTTTTGGAATATAAAAGAATGTCGGACGATATAAATAATGTTCTTTTTAATTTTTTATCTCAAAGAATTTATATAGGCTATCTTGCGGGAATATTATTATTCATAGCGGTTTTGCTTTTAACGATTAACTTTTATACGAGCAATAAATATATAGAATCGCTTTCGTTTATGTTTTTCGTTTTATTTTTAAGTATGTGCGCCGCTTTGGTATTCGATATAGGATTAAAAACCTATCAAAAAGAAAGGCTTTTGGTATTTATGAATCCTCAATTAACGAGATTAAGTTCTGGTTATAATATAATTCAGTCTTTGATAGCCGTTGGAAGCGGAGGATTATTTGGAGAAGGATTTTTAAACGGAAGTCAGTCTCAATTAAATTTTATTCCTCAGCAGGTAAACGATTTTATTTTTTCGAATATATGCGAAGAATGGGGGTTTGTCGGAAGCTCTTTGGTAGTTTTGGCTTATGCCGTAATTCTTATTAGAGGAATAACTGTCGCTTATTTTGCTAAAGACAGACTCGGAGCTTTGATAGTAGTCGGAGTTATAGCAATGTTTCTATGTCATGTCATAATCAATATAGGAATGGTTGTTGGAATGATGCCGATTACGGGACTTACTTTGCCGTTTGTGAGCAGCGGAGGTTCTTCTATTTTAACTTTTTCAATGTCGATAGGGCTTATATTTAATGTGGAAGCGAGAAGATATGTTCATTAATATTAAGTAAAATTTTAAATTATGAGAAACAATATTTTAACGGAAAAAATTTTAATAGTCGATTCGAATATAGATTATGCTAAATTCATACAAAACGCTTTAAAAAAAGACGGATATTTATGTTATATAGCCGTTTCTTACGAGGACGCTATTAATTTGGCTCATGAAAAAATTCCAGATTGCATCATTGTCGATTATATGCTTCCTTTCGGCGGAGCTTTCAGATTGGCGGAACATATAAGCGCAGACAATCTTATAAACAATACCGTTATACTTTTTATGACGGCAAACGACAATAAAGCCGAATGTATAAAATCTTTTGAATGCGGAGCGGACGGTTTCTTTCAAAAATCAATCGATATAGATATTTTTTTACTAAAAATGAAATCCTACATAAGATTAAAAAAAGCGGTAGAATCGAATATAATGTATATGGATATTCTTAAAAAAGACATCGAATACGCTTCAAAATTGCAAAAAAGCATTCTCTCTTACGGAAATGTTTCAATTCCTAAAAACGATATTGCGGTTTATCATTACGCTCCAAACGAAGTATCGGGAGATTATAGCGGAATAAAAGCCGTAAACGATGGATGTTATGCGATTTTGCTTGCCGATGTTTCGGGACATGGAGTCGCCGCGAGTATGCTTACGATATTAATAAAATCTTTTTTCGACACTCATGCTATTATAGATTCGAAAAATACTTCTCCTTCGGCATTTATAAAAGAGCTTAATAAATTTTTTATAGACGAAGGTTTTGATAAAAGTTTATTCGCTTCCGTATTTTACGCGGTTTATAATAACGAAACGGGATATTTTCTCTGTTCTTCTGGAGGTTCGCCAAAACCTCTATATTATTCAAATTTTTTTAATAAGATTGATTTTTTGGATATCGAAGGTCCTTTGGTTGGAATGACGGAAGAGAGTCAATATTACGAAACGAGCATTAAACTCGCCCATAACGACACTTTGCTTTTATTTACGGACGGCGCTTACGAAATATTTAACGATAATAATAAAATGTTTGGGGACGAAAAATTAAAATCTATTTTCTTAAAAAATATGCATAAAAATATCAATGTAATCAAAGAAAATATGATAAAAGAATTAAAAAACTTTTCAAACAATTCTTTGCCTGACGATATAAGCATGATTTTTTTACGAAGAACAGATTAAAAAATTATAACTAAATATTTTTTTATTACGATAATAAATTAGTTGACATATTATTTTTTTATAATTATAATAAGATTATTAAGTTGAGGCGATATAATTATGAAATTTAAAATAGCGATTTTGATTATAGTTAATTTGATAGCTTTTACGGCTTTGCTTTATATGTTCGATATTTTCGGAGTCGTAAATTATTATACTTTAATGAGAACTAAAATAGCTCCGAATATTCCTCTTATGGCTAGATTTACCCAAAAACCGAGAGTGGAAGATATGTCGCTTTTGGCAAGAGACGATTTGGCTAAAATGCGCGAATCTTTTAATTTGAGAGAAAGAGATATCGAGGCGCAGGAATCTTTAATCGCAAGCAGAGCAATCGAATTAAATACCCGGTCGGAATTGATAGAACAGGATAGACAGAATTTATTAAACGCTTGGTCTAATTATCAGGCTACTATGGACGAATCTTCGCAGTATCAATTGGTTCTTACCGATTTGGCTAATAAAATTAACAGTATGCCCCCTCAAAATTCTGTAGCTCTTCTTAATCAACTTGCGGCAAACGGTTCGGACGATTTGGTTATAGATGTTCTTTTGGAAATGGATTCCATAGCGGCTACGGAAGGAAGAAATAGCACGACTTCTTACCTTTTAAGTTTGATGGACGCTTCCGTTGCGGCGAGAATACTTGAAAAATACGAAGCGAGAACAAATCCAAGAAATAATACCGTTCCATCTTCGCCTAACGATTTTCCTTCATATCCTGAAACGGATAATATGCTAAATGAGGGAATAATGGATATGGGTGCATAAATTATATACATTATTTGTTCTATTAAAAGTTTTAATTTTTATAAAATCTTATTCTATTCAGATTAAACCACATTGTGATATTGACATTATAATTTTATAATATATAGTATAAGCTATGGTAGGTTTACATAATGTTAAATATTAATTCTAAAGAAGATTTAAAAAATATTTATCGAGATATAAAAAATGATATTGACGATATATTAATAGATGTTTCTAATGCAAATATTGAAAAAGAGGAAGATACTATTTTTATTAAGGAGTTAATAAAAGAAATGGAAAAACTTAATAAACAATTTGATGAGGATATAGATTTTTTAGAAAAGAATTCCGAATGGGAAAAATTTACTATAGCTTTTTTCGGAGAAACTAACGCGGGTAAAAGCACAATAATAGAATCCTTAAGAATTATTTTTGATGAACTAAATCGAAGAAGAGAAATAGAAAATAATATGAAAGAAGTAAAAATTATGGAAGATAAATTAGAAGAAAAGTCTAACGAATTATTATCTTCTTTAAGCAAACTAAATAAAATCGCAGAGGACGAAGATATGAAAAGCATTGATGAAATAAAAAAATTACAAAGCTATATTAAAAAAGGTTTTATATTTTCAATAATATTATCAATTATTTTATCGGGCGGTAGCGTATTGTTAATTTTAAAATTTGTTTTTGGAATAATTTAATCATTGGTTAAAATTTTATGAATTGTAATAATATTTGGATTGGTAATAAATTTTTTGAGCCGTCATATAATTTAGTTCAATCTACATACGATATATTAAATGATACATTAGAGTTAAACGAACAAATAAAAAAAGCATATTCTGTAGACGGCAAAATAATAGGAACGGGCGAATCCGATTTTACAAAATCTTATGTAAAATATGAATTAAATTATAATGATAAACCTTTTATTTTAATAGACTTGCCTGGAATAGAAGGACAAGAAAGTAAATATGAAAAAATTATAAAAGAAGCTTTAGCTAAAGCGCATGCCATAGTATATGTAAACGGCACAAATAAAGCTCCAGAATCAGGGACTATTAAGAAAATAAAAAGTTATTTAAGAGATAATTGTTTAGTTTATTCAATTTATAATGTGAAAGGTAAAGCCGATTCTTATGAATTTGAAGAAGATAGAATAAGTTTAGGAAATACTCATAAAGATACTAACGTAGTATTAAATGAAACGGATAAGAAATTATCTAAAGTTTTCGATAATGATACTTATAAAAAATGCATAATGGTTCAAGGGCTTTTATCGTTTTCTTCTTTGGCGAATATAAATTCAAAAATTAGCACTATAATTCCATCAAGAAATAAAGATTTGCTTAAAGCTCAAAAATCGTATTTTGAATATTTTCAAGATTATAATTCTATGCGTAAGTTTAGTCAAATAGACGATATGGCATTAATTATAAAAAATAAAGTCAATACTTTTGAAGAAGATATAATAAAGAGTAATATAAAGAAAGTATTAGTCAGAGTTAATGATATTTTAGAAACGCTAAAGAATGAAAAAGAAAAATATAGTAAAATAGTTGAAGATTCCAAAAAAGAAACGGAAGATTTTAAAAAATCTATAAACGACTATATAGAATCGTTTGATAATAATTATAGCAATAAATCAAAGAATTTGTATAATAAATTTTTTCAAGATGTTTTAGGTAAGATGTTTTCTGAAATAGAGACTATGGGAAGAATTGTTGGAAAAAATGATAGAATTCGTATTGAAAATGAAATTAAAGAATATGTTGATAATAGAAAAATTGAACTAGAGAACGATATTAAAGAAAAATCTGATAAATTAATTAACGAATTGATTGATAATATAAAAAATAGATTAGAAAGATTTAAAACCGATTTAAGAAAAATAGAAGAGTTATATAATTTTGATAATATTTCAGATTTAAAAATAGATATGTCATTAGATATAGCGTTTTCAGAAATGGATATTAAATTTAAAGAAGTAGGCGGAATATTATTAGGTATAGTAATTGGAATTCTTGGTATTGTTTTGTTTCCATTATCACTTCCAGTTCTTATAAGTGGAATAGTAAGTTTAGTTTTAGATTTGTTATTAAATATAGTCTCTTTATTCAATCCAAATAGAAGAAGAGAAAAAGCAAAGAGAAAATCTGAAGAAGAATTAGATGAAATAAAAAAAGAAAATATGTTAAAAATGGAAAATAAAGTTAAAGAAGTTATTAACAAAATAAAATATACTGCTAACGAATTAAATAAAAATATAGATAATATTTATAATAAACAAGTTACAATTTTTAATTTGTTATCAAATAAAATTGAGAAATTAGAAATATTAGAAAAAGAATTAAAGGAGATTTAAATATGGCAAGCATTGAATGTTTTGAAATCAAAAAAGAAGAGGTTAAAAAATATTTGCAAGATTTTAAAATTCTTGTAGAAAAACTTAAAGATATGGGATTAGATGTTAACGAAGATATATCAAAGTTAGACGATGCTATAAAAATTGTAGATAAGGATATACTTTCTATAGCTTTGGTGGGAGCGGTTTCCGATGGTAAAACTACGGCGATAGCGGGATGGCTGGAAGAAGTTAAAGATAATATGAAAATAGCTACCGAAGAATCTTCCGATGAAATACTTATATATCATCCTAATAATATGTATAATAAGTGTCAAATAGTCGATACGCCAGGTTTATTTGGCGATAAAGAAAAATCAGAAAATAATAAAACCGTAAAACTGTCGGATATAACTAAAAAATATATATCTTCGGCTCACATTATTTTTTATGTAGTCGATGCCGCTAATCCGTTAAAAGATTCTCATAAAGACGCGGTTAAGTGGATTTTAAGAGATTTAAATAAATTGGATTCCACAGTATTTATAATCAATAAAATGGATGATGCCGCTAATTTAAAAGACGAAGAAGACTTTAATAATCAAAAAAATATAAAAACTAATATTATTATAGAAAGATTAAAAAGTTATATTAATTTAACGGATGAAGAATTAGAAAGATTAAATATAGTATGTATTTCTGCAGACCCACAAGAAAGAGGACTAAATTTTTGGTTGCAACATAAAGAAGATTATATTTCTCGTTCAAGAATAAACGAATTACAAAATATAACAAATAAAATATTAGAAAACTCTATTGCAGATAATTTAATTTCTAAAACGAGTTTTGATGTTATAAGAGATACTATAAAAAATAAAATTATAGAATCACAAAACCAATTAAAATATATAGAATTAAATAGTAACGAGAGAAAAGAGGAGCTTAAAAGAATAGAAGAAGATTTTAATAGATTTAGAAAGGAAATCATTGGAAGTATAGCTGATTTTAGAGATGAATTAAATAATTATGAGAATGAAATTTTAAGTAGGATAATAAGTTCAAGCCCAGATACTATAGGAGAAATTATAGAGCTTGATATTGGAATACGAGGAGATGAAGTAGGATATAAGATAGTAAATAAATTAAATAGTATGTCCGAGCGCTATTTTAATATCATGCTTGAAAAGTATGATAAATTTAGTTTTGATATAGAAAATCATATAAATAAAACTAATAAATTCATAGAAGATATGGCATTAAAATTTGCTAAACAAGGATTTGGTAAAATAGCAAAAATGCCCGTTAGTGCTATTAAAAAATGTGTATTTTCAGCTAGAGATGTTTTAAAAAAATTTGGAAAATCAATTAAATTTAAACCTTGGGGAGCCGATAAATTAGCCCGTTATATAGGTAAAGGCGCTTTAGGATTAAGTATAGGATTAGATTTTTTTCTAAAAGGCTATAAATTATGGAAAGATAATAAACTTGAAAAAGAATTTAACGATATAAAAAATAATGCCTCTGATACCGTAAAGGCAATATTTAAAAATGTTTATGATACATTAGATAAAGAAAATTTTATAAAATCTTTTACTTCAGAATTTGAAAATAAAATAAAAGAATTAAAATCTGAAATAGAATTTTTTGAAAACCAAGATAAAAAATTAAATGAATGGAAAAAAGAAGCCACCGATAAATTATCTAAATATAATATAATAGACATAGATTTTGAAGTTGTAGAGTAGCAAAAAATATTTATGATACATATATTTAATATTTTTAAAATAAAAAAGCCCCGATAAAAATCGGAGCTTTTTAATTCTATTTGAGACTAACTTAATTAATACATACCGCCCATTCCGCCTCCAGGCATTGGTGGCATAGGCTTGTCAGGTTCAGGTATGTCGGTAATAATAACTTCCGCCGTTAGAACTTGACTCGCTATTGAAGCGGCGTTTTGTAAGGCGCTCCTTGAAACTTTAGCGGGGTCGATAATTCCCGTTTTCAACATATCAACCCATTCGTTCGTAAGAGCGTTGAATCCCATATTGCCTTTTTGTTTTTTGGCTTCTATGGCGACTACAGAACCGTCTAATCCAGCGTTTGCCGCTATCATTCTTATAGGTTCTTCGATTGCTCTTTTTACTATA
>NZ_SJDU01000499.1 GCF_005518285.1 Brachyspira catarrhinii
TAATATAAATTTCCAAGACGAAAACGGAATGACGATAATAATGCATGCTCTTATTAACGAAGAAAATAAATTTAGTAAAAACGATATAAAAAAATTATTGATGCAAAATAGAAACAAAATTGATTATAATATAGTCGACAATAATAACCGAACTTTGCTTATGTTCGCCGTCTCTTACGGAGATAAAGAAATAATAAACGAAATCGTAAAATACGGAAACGGAATTGACAAAACCGACAATAACGGACAAACCGCTTTGCATTGGGCTGTCTGGTATAATAAATACGATTCTGTAGAGGAGCTTATAAGATTAAACGCAAATCCAAATATAAAAGATAACGAATCTCGACTTCCGATTGATATCGCGGAATTTGAAGGTTATGAAGAAATATATCAATTTTTAAATAATTTAAACTCCAACTAAAAATATTGAAGACAAAAGCATCAATACAAGTTTTATTATAATCGAAACGCATAAAGAAGATATATTTCCCATAAGAAGAATTTTATTTACTTTTTCTATGAGTCTGTAATTCAATTCTTCCATATAATCGCCGACATTCTCTCTTTCGTATAATTCGCCGTCTTTAAAATAATCTCCGCCAAGTTCTATATCCAAAGAGCCAGCAATCGCGCATTCTAAAATCGCTTTGCTGTCTTTTCCGTCTTTTTTCAAAATTGCGAAAGAATTTTTAAATCTGCATTTCAAAAATAAAGCCGAAATCGTATATAATAAAAAAGCGCATAAAGAAAGAATTACATTTATAAGAAAGCAAATTTTTACGGCAATAATTTCAAATAATCTTTTATCCGTATTTTCGTCTATAGCGACTTCGTTTTTTGAAAGGGAGGAAATAGTTTTATACAAAAAACAAATCGGAATTCCGCCAATAATAAAAAGTATCATTAAGTAAATCGAATTCTCGGCGGATGTTATCGTAGAATATTCTATAGTTCTTTTTATAATAGTTTCCTCTTCCATATCTTCCGTGTCGATTTTTAGATTTTCTCTCAATATATCTCTCGCTTTATCGAAATTATTATATTGCAAAATTCCGTATACGCTCGAGCCGAATTCCAAAGGTTTTCTTATTTCCAAAATATTATAAAATAAAATCAATTCTATAATCAAGCCGAATAAAAAATGTATTCCGTAAAATAATTTTAATAAATAAAAAGAAATTAAAAAAATTATAGCGACTATCAAAATTGAAATTATACTTCCAAACAAAAACTCGAGTATTTTATTTTCTTTATAAACTTTTTCGGACAAAACATTTCTAATTTTATCGAATAGAATTTTTATATAAGCGAATATATCAATTTTGAATTTGTTTAGAAATATATCCATAAGAAAAGATATTGGAAGTATTAATAATGCGTTCATTTTTTATTCGGCTTGATTATAGAATTGATTTTATTTTATAATATTT
>NZ_SJDU01000500.1 GCF_005518285.1 Brachyspira catarrhinii
TCATTAATAATAATCATAAAAACTCTTAAATTGGTTTTTGGAGGAAAAATGGCTTCTGTAATCGTAGTCGGAACTCAATGGGGAGACGAGGGCAAAGGAAAAATAGTCGACTTTCTTGCCGAAAAAAGCGAGTATATAGTCCGTTCTCAAGGCGGAAGTAACGCGGGGCATACGGTAGTTGTCGGCGAAAATAAATATAAATTAAGACTCTTGCCTTCGGGAATATTATACGAAGATAAAATATGCGTTATCGGAAACGGAATAGTCATAGAGCCAAAAGTATTTTTAAAAGAAATAGACGAGCTTAAAAATAAAAAAATTAAAATATCGAATCTCAAAATATCCGACAGAGCGCATATAATTTTTCCTTATCATAAACTCCTTGACGAACTTCAAGAAGAAGATTTGGGCGAAAATAAATTGGGAACTACGAAAAACGGAATCGGACCTTGCTATATGGACAAAGCGGGACGAATCGGAATAAGAATTTGCGATTTAATGAATAAAGAAATATTTGCGAAAAAATTAAAATTCAATTTAGAATTAAAAAATAAACTTCTTAAAAAACTTTATAATCATAACGGTTTTGATTACGAGGAAATATTAAAAGAATATTTGGAATACGGAGAAAGATTAAAGCCTTATGTCGCCGATACGATTACGATTTTAAATAAAGCGATAAAAGAAAAAAAGAATATTTTATTCGAGGGAGCGCAAGCTACGATGCTCGATTTGGAACATGGAACTTATCCTTTTGTCACTTCGTCATTGCCTACTTCTGCGGGAGCATGTTCTGGAAGCGGAGTTGGACCAAGAAAGATTGATAATGTTATCGGAGTGGTAAAGGCTTATTCAACGAGAGTCGGAGAGGGACCTTTTCCATCCGAACTTTTTGACGAAATAGGAAATCATATAAGAGATAAGGGAAACGAATACGGAACGGTGACGGGAAGAGCGAGACGATGCGGTTGGCTTGACGCTTGCGTTATAAAACATGCATCTTATGTTAACGGACTCGATTCTTTGGCTATCACTCGACTCGATATACTTGACGATTTGGATAAATTAAAAATATGCGTTTCTTATAAATATAACGGAAAAATAATTGAAGATTATCCCGCCGATTTGGATATTCTCTCTAAAGTAGAGCCAGTTTACGAAGAATTTGAAGGCTGGAAAACCGATACAAGAAATATAAGAGATTACGATAAATTGCCGAAAAACGCTAAAAAATATCTCGAAAGATTAAGCGAAATAACGGAGACGGAAATATCAATAATTTCGGTTGGAGCGGGAAGAGAGGAAACTATAATTTGTAAGAATGTATTTTAATTATTTATTGTCATTAATTATTTATTGTCATTACGAGCGCAAGCGAAGTAATCCACAAAAAAGAATTTTATTATTTTGGA
>NZ_SJDU01000501.1 GCF_005518285.1 Brachyspira catarrhinii
AGCTATTTTAGCGAAATTTACATACATATCTTCCGATTCGTAAGTTTCTCCCGCTATAGCGTCTTTTAAATTCTCTTCTTTTGACAAGATGCCATGGTAACGCTCAAACCAAAGTTTGCCATGTTCTTGTTCGTTTCTGGAAGCTTTTTCATAAGCCAATGCCAAACCTTCCATTCCTTCCGCTCTGGCTTTTTCGGCATAATACATATATTTGCATCTTGCCATAGCTTCGCCCGTAAAAGCGGTTTTTAGATTTTCTTTTGTTTTTGAATTTTTAAAATCCATATTTTATTAACCCTCCATTTTTTTATTTATACTAAATAGTATAGTAAATTTTTTTTCAAAAGTAAAGAAAAATTCTACATTTTTATCAAAAAAAAATATATAAAATTTAGAAAAGTAATGAAATTATGATGTAAGTTGATATAAAATATAGTCATTGCGAGGGCAACGCCAGAAGCAATCTACTATTAATATAGTTAAGTTAAAAAATAAAATTTTATAATTTTTGGATTACTTCGCTATCGCTCGTTCCTGCTGGACGCCTTTGGCGAATGACAAATTTTTATCTGCCACCTCTAACATTGATAAATTTATTTATACAAAATTCTTACTTGTCCGAAGGCGGAATTGACATTTAAATATAATATTTTTTCAGAATTTCCCATAATAAAATTAATCTCGCCGAAACTCACGCTGTCGCCCGTAGGAAGAGATACATTTCCAAACGCGCTCGAAGCCTTTATGTGAACTTGAATATTTTGATTTATAAATACGATAGTGTCCGCAAATGCAGAGTCAATCGTTATATTAAAATTTCTGTCTATTTCCAAATTACTAAAATCCATACTCGAAGTTTTGAAAAATGTTCTATAATACGCGCTTTTATATTTAGGAAGATTTTCGCCAACATAATAAACGCCGACTAAAATATAAATTCCTAAAAACATTATTATTATGCTGAAAATCATTCTAAAAATCGGAGTGTATAAAATAAAAGGCATATTGATATTGAAACAGTATCTTATAATTAAATAAATTCCCGTTAGAGTTAATAATAAACCTAAAATTACTTTTGAAGAATAAAAACCTATCCCAAATATTAACGCAATTCCCCAAAGTATCGTAATGAAAGCGACTATTATAGTAAATAAAGGAATGGAAGCGAGAAAAGGAATATAGATGTGAAAAATATATTGAAGCAGAATATAAGCTCCCATAGTTATTACGACAGTTCCCAAAATTACTCTCGAAAAAATAAATTTCATGATAAAAACTCTCCGACAAATTATTATTGATTAATATACTAAACAATTTTTATTTAAAATCAAGTTTTTATCTATAATCTTGCTTTAATATATATTTTAATTTTTGATTATTAATTTATAATAATAATTAAATTATTTTAT
>NZ_SJDU01000502.1 GCF_005518285.1 Brachyspira catarrhinii
AGAAAATTTAGAAATATTATTTTGATATTGCCTTTTCGTATTTTCTAATTTTGTCAAATTGGCGTTATTTGTATTTAAATCGTATCTGTCGATTATATTCATAAATATTCCTTTCGTTTTTTTTTATTTTTTTAAAATTTAAGAATAATTTTTTGAAAGTTTTTAATATGTTTAGATTATCGGAAACGAGGAAAAATATTTAAGGATTTATTTGATGCATTAAGAACTATTAATTTTATTTTTATTCCAAAAATCTATTCTTAATTTTAAAGGTCAACCTTCCGATAATCAATGATAGATTTTATAAGGTTATAATTTATGTATTTTAATATTAGGCTGAAAGCGGGGATTTTTTACGGGGCGATACTGATTGGAATAATTTTTACCGTATTTATATTCGTTTTTAGTCCTAAAGGCTTCGGAAATCTAGATTCAAAAAAAGCACTTTTGGAAAAAAGAAAAGAAAAAATAGCCGAATTAAACAGGCAAAAAACGAGGCTTACTAACAATATAGAAAGATTAAAAAGCGATAGAGAATATATACTTTCTTACGCGAAAACTTTCGGATATTTGGATAGTTCAAAAAACGAAAAAATCATTAAAATAATCAAAGACGAAGAAGTTAAAGACATATCCGCCGCTCCCGTTCAAAAATATTCTTCAAACAAAGAAATAAATATAAATGTTAAAAGAATAATAATTTTATCGTTTGCCGTTTTTGTGATTTTCTTTATAATTTGCGTAAATAGACAAAAATATTCTTCAAACCAAAATCAAAATATTAATAACGGATAAATAATCTAATAAGGATAACTTAAAGAGAACATAAATCCCGCGTCCCTATTTATAGGCTCGTAATAAGGAACAAAATTCCAACTCATTCCCTCTTTTTTCTTTCCGTAAACTCTTTGATAACTGTCGTAAGCTACCGCAATGCCAAAAATTACGCCCGCTGTCACTTCGAACGCGGTAGTCGAAATCCATAAAGATTTATATCTCGAGCGTCCCGTAGTAGATGGCTGAACGAAAGTATTTTCCAAAGCGTCCAAACCGAATACCAAAAAAGAAGCGTAAGTGTATGATAAAAAACTCGACAAGATAAAAGTAACTTCCGTATATCTGAAAGGATGACTTTTATAAGTGTCTTCTATTTCAACGGGGGAATTAACGACTCCGCTTTGATTTATAACATTAGTCCCCTGCATCTCAAAAAATGAAGTTATATTATTTGTATCCGTAGAATATTCAGAACTCAATTCCTGATTATCTTCAACGATAGATTCTTGAGCCGTTTCGTTAGTTCCTAAATCTTTTGACTTATCGGAAAAATAAAAGTCCGCAAATGCAAATTTACTGGTTATTAAAAATATTATTATTATATAAAATTTCATTATAAAAGTCCGTATATT
>NZ_SJDU01000503.1 GCF_005518285.1 Brachyspira catarrhinii
TGCCTAAAGCGTTTCAAAAAGTTTATACAAAATTAGTTCAAATTACAAAGGCAACCGTAGCTTTAAGAGCCGAAAATGTTGGAAACGATGAAATGGCTTTGGTTGACGGACGCCCCGCTCAAGTTGTAAAAATGATAGGAGATATAGTTACCCTTCAGGTTTTTCAGGGAACGGAAGGAATACCTACAAATGCCGAAGTGGTATTTTTAGGAAGACCTCCGAGACTTAAAGTAAGCGAACTTCTTGCGGGAAGATTCTTCAACGCTTACGGAGAACCTATAGACGGAGGAGCGGAAATAGAAGGTAAGGAAGTCGATATAGGCGGACCTTCGGTTAATCCAGTTAGGAGAAAACAGCCATCCGAACTTATAGCAACGGGTATCGCGGGAATAGATTTGAATAACACATTGGTTACAGGACAGAAAATTCCATTCTTTGCCGACCCCGACCAGCCTTATAACGCGGTCTTGGCTCAAGTTGCGATTAGAGCGGAAGCGGATAAAATTATTTTGGGCGGAATGGGACTTTCAAATGACGATTATTTATCGTTTAGAAATACTTTCACGGAAGCTGGAGCGCTTGATAAAATTATATGTTTCGTAAACACTACGGACGACCCCGCGGTAGAAAGGCTTTTAATACCAGATATGGCATGCACGGCAGCCGAATATTTTGCGGTGGAACATAAAGAAAAAGTTTTGGTTCTTCTTACCGATATGACTCTTTATGCGGACGCTTTGGCTATAGTTTCAAATAAGATGGACCAAATTCCTTCAAAAGACTCTATGCCTGGTTCTTTATATTCCGACCTCGCTAAAATATACGAAAAAGCGGCTCAATTCCCAGAAGGCGGTTCTATAACCATTATTGCCGTTACTACTTTGAACGAAGGGGATATTACTCATGCCGTCCCCGACAATACGGGATATATTACGGAAGGACAGTTATATTTAAGAAGAGATTCCGATATTGGTAAAACTATTATCGACCCTTTCAGAAGTCTTTCGCGTTTGAAACAGCTTGTTATAGGCAAAAAAACGAGAGAAGACCATCCAACGGTTATGAATACTTTGGTTCGACTTTACTCGGATGCCGCTAACGCTAAAATGAAAAAAGAAAACGGTTTCGATTTGACGGAATACGATGAAAGATGCTTAAAATTCTCAAACGAATATTCGGAAAGATTGCTCGCCATAGACATTAATATCAAAATAGACGAGATGCTTGAAACGGGCTGGGAATTAATGGCTAAATATTTCAGTAAAGCGGAAGTGGGAGTTAAAGACTCTTTGGTTGAAAAATACGGAAAATGGGCAAGTTGATTGGTTAAATTGATAAATTTAAAAAAGGTAAATTAAAATGGCATTAAAGTTTCAATATAATAAAACGGCTTTGCAAAATCTCAGA
>NZ_SJDU01000504.1 GCF_005518285.1 Brachyspira catarrhinii
GCAGGGCTATGATGCCATATGCAGGGCTATGATGCCATATATTGGAGAAGAAAAATGGGGAGTGACAATTTCGCTTACGACAAAATATAAAAAGCCCGTTCCGATAAACGAAGAAATAAGAATAATCGGAAAAATAACTTCCGACAACGGACAAGTTTACGAAGGCGAAGGCTATATACTTTTAAATGACGACAAAATCGCCGCAACGGCAAAAGGAACTTATCTTTGTATGGGGCTTGATAAAATTGCCGAAATGGACCCAGAAAGCAAAGAGGATTGGTTCGTTGAGAAAAAAGAAAGCGACCCGAAAACTATAAATATCCCATAATTATTTTATTTATAATTTATATCTTTTCCAAATAAATTTATATCGATATCTTTAAATGAATTATCGATTAACATTTTCATTTTTTTTACTCCGAGTTTTTTCAATTCTTCGAGCGACTCGCAATAAAATTTATCCAAGCCGTTAATCGAATGAGCGTCCGTATTCAAAATTAAAGGAATATTCGCTTCTAAAATTCTTTTTATCGTTCTTTTATTAGGATAATGAGCGTCAAGATTATTTTGATTCATAAGTTTTATATTAACTTCGACTATAGAATTATTTTCTTTTATATGTTTCAAAACTTCTTCGACTTTTTCTATATACCAATCTTCCTCTTCGGTAAAATATTCTTTATTCAAATTATATTTTCTGATTAAATCCAAATGTCCGACAATATCTGGTTTTTGAGTTTCAACCATTTTAATTATATTGTCAAAATATTTTTCTATAACGATTTTTATATTTCCGAAATGTTTAATCGTTTCGTTAAAATTATCTTTCGACATATCAATGCAAAAATAATCTTTTCCATCGTCTATAAAATGAACCGAGCCGATTCTATAATCGAGTGGCATTTCTTTATCGGTATTTTTATTTAAGTCGGAATAATAATCCGCTTCTATTCCAGAATAAATTTGAATTTTATCTTTATAAATTTCTTTATATTTTTTTATTTCGTATAAATATTTAATCGTTCCTTCTTTCGTCATAGAGCATTCGTCTTTAGAAAAGTTGGAATGCCCCGAAAAACCTAAACTTATAAATTCTTTTTCTATAGCGTATTTTATAATTTCTTCAATTGAATTTTTTCCATCGCAATAATTCGTATGCGTGTGTAAGTTTGAGATATATTTCATTTTAAAAATTTATGCCCTCATTTTTATCGATATATATTTTATTAAGTATTTTTATTTTTAGCAACGGCATTTTTATTTAATCAATAAAAAAGACACCGCAATAAATACGATGCCTTTTTTCTTATCTTATCAATTTTATCAGTTTTTAAATTTGCAATTTATTATTGAACTTTACTTATATCTATCTCTACAGTTCCATAATC
>NZ_SJDU01000505.1 GCF_005518285.1 Brachyspira catarrhinii
TTTGATTAAAATATTATTTATATCTTTCAGTCCAAAATTATCGAATGCTCTTTTCTTTCCTTATTGAAACTCTCTCTTAATCTGTTAATATCCGATTTATTATTATTTAGCTCTCCGTTTTTATATATATTTATTCCGTTTACCGAAAGCGAAAGATTTTTTATATTTATATTCGTATTTCCTACAGTAGAAAGGATTTTTTCGTAATTCGGACTTAAAGATATAAATAATATTTTAATCAAATTCGAGATTGCCACAGATTTTGCTATTTCAAAAGCGTCTTTTTGAGTTTTCGCTCTTTTGACGGACACTATAATCGTTTTTGTAATTCCCTCTCCGTCCAATACAATCATTTTAGAGAGATTTGCGCATATTTCGTCAAGTTTATTTTTTAATAATTTAAATGATTTTTTATCTTTTTCAGTTATGATTTTATTATCCGCCAAACCGTTAGCCATTATTATAGCCGTATCGTTTGTGGAAGTTTCGCCATCGATTGAAATTCTATTTAAAGTTTTATCTATCGATACTCTAAATGCTTTATTTAAGGCTTCTTTTTCAATATTTAAATCGGTAAATATAAACAATAAAACGGTAGCCATATTTGGATGAATTATAGAAGTTCCTTTTGCAATGGCGTAAAAATTTGCTATTTTGTCTCCGATATTTAATTTTGTCGAATATACTTTATCGAATTTATCTCTCGTTTGTATAGCTTTTACAATATTGTCGAAACCTTTATTTAACGAAGATTTTTTAATCGCATTTTTTATTTTTTCAATATCTAAATGAACTCCGATTATTCCCGTAGAAGCGGTTAATATATTTTCTTTTTTACACTTAAAAAATTTACTTGCAAAATCCGCGATATTCAAAACATTATCATAGCCTTTTTTCCCCGTTAAAGAATTTGCAACTCCGCTGTTTACCATAAGCAAATCTATTTTATTTTTATCGTTCTTCTTTGAAAATATTATCGGAGCCGCTTGAAATTTATTTTGAGTATATAAAGCGGACACAACGCTCGAAGGCTCGCTTTTAATAATGGCAAGGTCATAGTCGTTATTTTTTATTCCCGATTTTAACGCTGAAGAAAAAAAACCGTTAGGAATATTTTCCGAATTTATCATACATTAAAAAGCTCCTCTTCTTCTGGGTCCGCGTCATCCTCGACTTTTTTAACTTTTCTGTTCTCGTAATTTATTCTCTTTCGCACGAATAATTTGGATTTTTTTCCGTTTTGTCTTTCCTGTATTATTCCGAAAGTTCCAGAGCCTAAATAAACGATTTTATCATTTTCGTCCATATCGCTTATATTATTTTGTCTTATCTCGTTTAATATGCATTCAAAATGCGCAAGCTTATTCGTCCAGTTATGATT
>NZ_SJDU01000506.1 GCF_005518285.1 Brachyspira catarrhinii
TAATAAATAAATTTCATATAGATAAACAATTTTTTATATTTAACGCTTGACTTTTTTTATTAATTATTATACTATTTTTACTAAACCGATTTATTGGTTGACTTTTTCCATAATTGCAAAATGTCTTAAATTGATTTTTAATTAAAAAGACATTGTTATCTTAAACGATAATAAAAGCGTTATGATTTTAATTATAATAATAACGAATTGAATTTATGGATGGAGCGACTAAATCGGCGCTCTATTTTATTTTTAAATTTATTAAAAAATTTTAAAAAAGGATATTTTTATGTCACTACCTGTTATGAAAGATTTACTCGAAGCGGGAGTTCATTTCGGACACCCGACAAGAAAATGGGACCCAAGAATGAAGCCTTTTATATTTCAAGAGAGAAACGATATTTATATTATCGACCTTATGAAAACTCTCAATTATGTTAGAAAGGCTTTCGATGCCGTTAAAGAGATGGCAAGAAACGGAGGAAATATTCTCTTTGTTGGCACAAAAAAGCAGGCGGTTCAAAGCATTAAGGAAGCCGCCGAAAAATGCGATATGTATTATATCAACAATCGCTGGCTCGGAGGAATGCTCACAAATTTTGCCACCATTAAAAAAAGCATCGCAAGATTAAAAAGAATAGAAAAAGAGGAAGTTGACGGAACTTTTGATAAACTTCCAAAAAAAGAGGTTATTCTTCTTCTTAAAGAAAAAGACAAATTGGAGAAGAATTTTGCGGGAATTAAGGATATGGAAAATATACCCGATATGCTTTTTGTAATCGACCCTATGCAAGAGGCGATAGCTATAAGCGAAGCGAGAAAGTTGGGAATTCCAGTTGTCGCCGTTGTCGATACGAATTGCAATCCAGAAATTATCGATTATCCAATTCCTGGAAACGATGACGCGATAAGGGCTATAAGTTTGTTTGCAAATGTTATCGCATCCGCCGTAATCGAAGGACAAAACGAAGCTGGAAAAGAAACTTTGGCTAAAAGCGAATCTTCGGAAGAAGCGGAAGAAGAAGTATTTGACAATAGCGCAACCGAAGCCGCCGAAGCTATTGCCGAACAGTATGGAGTTTCGGACCAAGAAGAAAATTAATTAAATAAAGTTAATTTAATAAAAAAATAATTTTAAAATATAAGGATAAATTAAATGGCAAATATAAGCATGGATATAATTAAAGAATTGAGAGAGCGAACGGGAATCGGAATAATGGATTGTAAAAAAGCGCTACAAGAAACCGATGGCGATATGGATAAAGCTATCAGGCTTCTTAAAGAAAAAGGAGCTATTACCGCCGCAAAAAAGAACGAAAGAACGGTTAAAGAAGGCTCTATTGGTTTTTGTATTAAATTAACTTTATTTAATTA
>NZ_SJDU01000507.1 GCF_005518285.1 Brachyspira catarrhinii
TAATTTTTAGACTTCAGGGTCATATATTCTTGCTATGCCCCATACTTCTTTTATATCGGGTTTGATATATGCGGCAACTATATTTCCAACTACATGATTTTTATAGTTTTCGCCGTTTAACAATTTGCTGTCTGGGTGTTCTATTAAAACAGGTATTCCCACACAGGCTTTTAAGAACTTATTTGACAAAAATTCATCTTCTAATCTATTGATTTTATAAGTTACAGGATTATTTTCATCATCAAATACAACATCTCCATTTTCATCTTCTTTATATCTTTCAGTTATACCTGTCCCTGTAATTCTTAATTTCATATATAAACTCTCCTCGTATATTTGAGGAGATTTGAGACTTCCTTCGATTAGTCCTTGTATCATTTCTCTATAAGCGATTGTACTCATAAAAAAATAATACAATGATGAATGAAAAAAGATTTATACTATAGTTAGTTTATCGTTATTTATTCGTTATTGAGCCTTAATTTATCCTTTTTAGCATCGTTTTGTCCGTCAAGAAAAGCACATATTCTTTCTATACGCTCTTCCTTTTTTTCTTGATTATAAGTAATAATATCGCTGTATAAAAACCATTTGAGATGAGACGCCGAAGTTCCTAATTTTTCGGCGGCTTCTTTGATACTTGAAGAATAATACCCTATTTTGTAAAAAGTTTCCTTAGATATTCCGTAAAAAAAACTTCTAGCATTTTTTCTTATATTCTTTTTTTTAGGAAACCTTATACATTTATTAGATTTATAAGGCTTATGTTTTTTTGTTTTTATTTCTGCTAAACTGCTATTTTGTATACATTTAGCGAGTAAACAAGTATTATTTTCAGCAAATAAGCAATTTTTATAACAATGTTTAGTTTTTTCCATAATTATTTATTATTTTCAATTATTTTTTCTAATTCTTCATATTTCCATATTTTTCTTTTCCCTATAGAGCTATAATTAAGTTCAAAATACTTATTTTCTATTTTTATTCTTGGTTCTATACAATTCAACTTTTCTAATAACTCTTTATCTAATCCCATATTACCCCCTAATTATAAATAGTCTTTTCTTATTTTCAAATAAGTAAATATTTCTTCAGCATTACGCATAACAAATGCCTCATCATCTTCTTTAAGAAACAAGTACATTCTATCAATATAAACTGTATACTCTTTGTCGAACTTAAAAGATATACTTCCATTCTTTCGGACAATATCTTTTACAGAAGAAAATACTCTTTTTAATTTACACTCAAACTCATAAAAAAACATGTTATTATATGATTCTATACAGCCAAAAAAACTATTTAATTTTTCAAAGTCCCACATATTATAAAACTCCTTATTCTATCTAGGATATTTTAATATTTTATCTAACT
>NZ_SJDU01000051.1 GCF_005518285.1 Brachyspira catarrhinii
TCTGCTGCGCTCTTTGCCATTTCTTTCAAAGAAGAAGATAAAGCCTCTATAGAACTTGCCAATTCTTCCAAAGCAGCCGCTTGCGAATTGCTTCTGTCCGATAAATTGGAGCTTCCTTCAGATATTTTATTTATTTCGTTATTTATTACATCTATTCCCTGCTTTATTTTATAAATCACAGAGCCGATATTTTTCTGCATCTCGTCTATAGATTTCGTTAAAACTCCCGTTTGGTCTTTTTTCTCTAACAGTTTCTTTTCAAACCGAGCGTTAAAATCTCCTTTTCCCATATCGGTTATAATGCTTATCGCTCTATTCAAAGATTCGGATAGAGGATGAACTACAACCAATACCAAAATAGTTTCTATAGTCATAAAAGCGACAACCACTACAAACAAAACGATTATTAATCTTCGCATAAGATTGTCGAAATAAGCGGTAGTTCCATGTCCCGCTATAAGCCATGGCATATTTTCTATATTTTGAACGCCCGCCCATTCTTTTCCTTTTATTTCTATTAAATTATTTTGACTTGAAACGGCGCTTTGAAAACCCGAAAATAGAGGATTCGAGAATATAGTATTTTGTTCGCTTAAAATATAATTATTATCTTTATGAGTAAGATACATTCCGTTTTGCGTTATTATATTTATTTCGCTATTTTCGTCTTCCGATTGATTCGACATTATTTCCGCAATTTGTGAAAATAACACATCTATTCCTACAACTCCTTTGAGATAACCGTTTGTATAAACCGCTTTTGAAAAAGTTACTACAAGTTTTTTTGAAGACGCCGCTATATAAGGTTCGCTTATATATATTCCTTGAGAAGTCGATGCTTTAACAAACCAATCTCTTCTCGTCTGGTCGTAATTTGCAGCCAAAAGACTTGAGAACGGATTTACAAATATTCCTCCCGGGCTATTTCTTGGAATCGTATTTCCAAAATATACATTTGCAATATCTGGTTTTGACTCTAAAATATTTAAAAAAGCATCGAGCATATCGTCAGTGTCTATAGGGCTTTTTGTATAGGCTTCTATTATATCTATTTCTGTGTAAAAAGACGATGTCCATTTTATAACTTCTTCGGATGCCGTTTTCATTCGGATGTCCAAATTATTTAAAAATAATCTTCTATATTGAGGTCTATAAATAATATACATGCATATAACTACTATTCCTAAAAATACGGCAAACGGAATCAAAAACTTACTCATTAAACCGCTTTTTTTATTAGTTCTTTTTATCTTCATTTTTGACATAATCTTTTTTCCTTAATTAGTTTTGTGTATTTTATAATAATTAATTTAAATTTTAAATATATTATATCATATTTTCGGAATTATTGTTTTAAATTTCATTTAGTATTACATATATAAATTTATAATAATTGATAATAAATTTAAGATTGAAAAAACGAAAAATATAGAATATACTTAAAATAATTATCTTTTTATTTATAAATTTTTATATCATATATTTTTTAAGGAGAAATATTATTATTAATAATAATGCAAACAAATAATGTAACTTCCAATCCTCTATATTATGAGAAAATCCATAAATTGCTCTTTAAATACGCGACTCCGAGCGTTATTTCTATGCTTGTAGGTTCGCTTTATAATATTGTCGACCAAGTTTTTATAGGAAGAGGAATCGGAATCTACGGAAACGCAGCCACGAATGTAGCCTTTCCTCTCACGACAATATGCGTGTCAATTTCTTTGTTTTTAGGTTTGGGAGGAGCTTCGATTTATAGCATTTCTTTAGGACAGGGCAATAAGAAAAAAGCCGCCGATATAATAGGAAATACTATAATTCTTGCAATCGTATTCAGCGTTATATTTTCGATAGTAGTTAGAATATTCGTTAGAAAATTTATGATTATGTTTGGGGCGACTCAAGATGTTTTACAATACGCTATAGATTATACGAGCGTCACTTCGATTGGTTTTCTTCCTTTCGTATTTTCAACGGTAATGAGTCATATAATAAGAGCGGATGGAAGCCCAAAATACGCTATGTTTTCCGTTTCAATCGGCGCAATAGTAAATATAATATTAGACCCGATTTTTATTTTTAAATTTAATATGGGAATATCTGGAGCGGCGCTTGCCACGATAATCGGGCAGTTTATTTCATTTTTTATAACTTTAAGATATGTTTTTAATTTTAAGAATATCGCTTTCAATAGATATAGTTTTATTTTGTATTCAGAAAATGTTCGCAAAATTTTTATTCTTGGAGCTTCTGGCGGAATCAATCAATTTTCTATGATGGTAGTTCAAATAACTATGAATAATGTTTTAAGTTATTACGGAGCGATGTCGATATACGGCGGAAATATACCTTTGGCGGTTTCGGGAATAATTGCAAAAATAAATATGCTAATAATGGCTTTCATAATAGGAAGCGGACAGGGAAGTCAACCGATATTAGGATTCAATTACGGAGCTAAAAATTACGATAGAGTCATAGAAACTTACAGGCTAACCGTTACGATAACCTCGATAATAGCTTTTATATCGTTTTTAATATTTCAAATATTTCCTCGTCAAGTTGTTTCAATTTTTGGAGACGGAAGCGAACTTTATTTTAATTTTGCCGAAAGATATATGCGAATTTATATGGCGCTTATGATAGTAAACGGAGTTCAGCCCGTATCTGGAACTTTCTTTACTTCTATCGGAAAAGGAATCAAAGGAGCATTCATAGCGATGACGAGACAATTAATATTTTTACTTCCGCTTATAATTATACTTCCAAGAATATTTGGAATTGACGGTTTGATGTATGCGGGACCGATAGCTGACGGAATCGCGTTAATCGTCACAATAATTTTTGTAAGTTTGGAAATAAAGAAAATAAAAAGTTTGAAAGAGATATAAAAAAGGGATGCCATGCGGCACCCCCTAAATTCTACAGGGCTTAAAGAAGCCCACAACACAACACCCTTAAATAATAACATTTTTAAAAAATTTGTCAAGCGTTTTTAAAATAATTTTTTAAATAAATTTATTAAAACTTTATATTAAAAAGTTAATTTTCATAGTTATTTTTGTTTGATTAATTTATTTAAATTTTATTTTTTGATAAAAGATTTAAATAAGGTTCAGGTTCTATTTCCGATTCTTCAATTCCTATATCGTTTAATATCGATTTCAATTCAGTTATTTGTTCTTCGGTTGATTTTGAAGAATTTAAAAATTCAATTTCAATAAAATCGCCCAAATTTTTTATCGAAGATACTTCCGCCAACGCTCCTTTGTAAACGAAAGCGTAGCCTTTTTTTTCTTTTCTTACATATTCTTTATAATTTTGCAATTTCAATAAAAAATTTATTATGAATTTCGATTTCTTTTTGCTTACTTTAATCTCCCGCTCTTCATTCACTTCCACGCCGTCAATTATGTCTCTTGTTTTTGCGCAAAAAGTATAACCGCCATGTTCCGTTCTTAATCTTATGCAATTATTTAAATTTATATTTCCGCTTTTTATTTCGTCCGCTTTTGCAAAATAAATATCTTTTTTGAAATATTTTTTTTTGAATTTAGCGTTTTTATATAGAAAATCTAAAGTCGATTTCAAATCTTTAATATGCGCTTTAATTTCAATTTCGGTATTATTCATTTTAATTTATTATATAGTAATATTTTTTATTGTCAAAATTATGAAAAAATAAAATAAAAAATTATATACACAAATTAAAAAAATTTGCTATATTTTAAATAGAGGTTATAATTAATGTTAAATAATAATTTGTCGAATAGCTTAATATACGGTTTTATAAAATTATTGTTTATTTAAGAATATTTTTTAAGGAGAATAAAATGAGATTAAGAAAAATTTTTTATGCGATTTTTACGGCGCTTTTTATTTTGGTTGTATTGTCTTTTGCATCATGTAAACAATCCAAACTTACAATTCTTAAACCTGGTGTAGAGAGTGCTTCGTTGCTTGGAGGTTATAAGGAAAATATAGAAGATGGAATTTATGGAGACCTTAATATAACAGGAGGCGGGACAACTATAACAATTACTAACGGAAACGGAAGCAACACTTATAAGTATGTGGGAAAGGTAGGCACAAATGAAAAAGGCAAAGTAGGCAAATATGAGGATACTAACGCTGACGATACAAATAAAAATAAATATTTATTAGTCATTCAGGAAGAAGATTCTACCACCGCAATAGGGGCAACTAAAAGAGGAGCCGAAGCTATTGAAAAAGCTTTTGATACATTTGGCGAAGAGAAGTCCTTGCTAATAGCTATGGATATGCAAAAAGAAGAATATCAAAATGCCGATGGCAGCCCAAATACCGATAAAATCGCAGATAAGTATAAGATGACCGATTTAGAAAAACAAAAAATGAGAAACTATTTTAGCGGTTTAAACAAAAATGATTTTGGAGACCCTAAAAAATATGATAAAACATCTTAAATAAAGTAAATTATTTTTATCTGTAATTATGAGACTAATTTTATAGCGGCTTTTTTGCGAATTTTCCATTTTTTAATCGGTTCAAAGACAATGATAAGTAAGAATATTCGCTCTTCGTTTCGACAAATGCGGACAGATTTTCCCGATATAATTATGATAACTTTAATAAAATTCATATAAAATTTAGCTTGACATATTTATAAAATTTTATATATTAAAAATAAAGAAAGTAGGTTAAAAGTTGTTTTATGAGATAGAAAATCGATTTAAATATTAAAGATTTAGAAGTAAAAAATTAAATTGCTTCGGTAAGGTTAATTTTTAAAGGTTTTTATGTCGAAATATTATAATAGTATAATATAATTGTAATATTTATTATTGATAAATTATAAAAGGTATAAATTAATGAAAAATTCTCCCATATTTAAGATAGCTTTTTATATCGTAATTATAATAATTATAAATTCTTTTTTATATTTAACGGCATTTTCTCAAACTAATTTAAACAATTTTTTTGCGGGAGATTTTTCAACTAATAGTATTTTGGCAAGAGGTTTTGCTCAAGAAAGACAATTCGTAAGCGTTAATTTGCTTCCGAGACATTCCGCCATATTTCCGCCTTTCGTAAATAGCTTAATGAGGAATATCGATACTTTCGCGGGATTGGCAAAAATGAATTTGAACGATATTAAAATTTCTGATAGTGTTAGCGCTAAAGATATTTTGAATAATGTGGATATAAAAGGAAATTTTTGGTATATTCCAGATATTTCCTACACTTTTTTATTTAATAGAGTAGTAGGAATCGAAGCTGGAATGGGAGTTCATTCCGTTTCATATTCCGTAAATATTCCCAGAGATAAAATGTCGGGCATTTTAGACGGACTTTTGGGTAATGTAAGCGATTTGCCTGTTTCCATTCCAGCTTTAGTCCGTGGTTTTCAGGGGGACAATATATATTTTAAAGCCTCTTTATATTATATTCCAATTCATGTGGGAGTAAAAATAATAACGGGGAAAACCCAAAAACTCATAAATACTTTTAGATTGGGACTCGAAACCGTAGTTTATAATATGGATGTTGAAAATATATTTTCTGGCGAGAAATCCGCTCGTCACTCTGCGGAAGCTACCGTTTATCTTTCCTACGAATTAGGATGGCAAATAGATTTATTTCCAAATAAAAATTGGAGAGTTAAGCCTTATATAGACTTTTCTTTATTTGAAATAGGGTTTTATATTAGGGGAGCGGCTAAAGGCATTTATGAGGATATTAGCTCTAGTGTTTACCGTTTAACGGATGCATCTGCTTTGGGAAGTAGCGTAACAGATATGATGGGTTCTTTTAACGGCATTACTTTGCCAGAATGGAGCAGTTTTTCAAAAGCTGTGGGTTTTGTGACTTCTTTGAAAATAGCGATATTTCCAAGATTTGGATTTACGATAAGGTTTTAATTTATGGGATTTATTTTAAGGATTGTATTATTAATATTTATTTTATTAAGAGGCGTCTCTTTCGCCCAAACTACCGAAGAAGAAATTGAAACTCAAACGGAAAATGTGGAAAATACAGAAGTAGAAAATATGGAAACTGATAACTTAAGTAATAACGGAGAAGCTGAAGAAATACAAGGTTCTTTAATCGGCGAAGATAACTTTATAATGGATTATAATTTGATAGATATAATCCCCATAGAACCCGACAGAAATTTGCTTACGGTAATGTCAAACGAGAACGGTTTTGAAAACGGACTACAATCTCATAGGCATTCTTTGGGTATAGATTTCGGAACGGCTATATTTGCGACTCTTAACGCTCCTATATTGGTTAATTTGGCTTTCCCTCAATCCGAAAATTCTCAAAAGCAGACTTTAGAAGGTAAATTCGGATTTAGATTAACTTATACTTATAGATTTACCGAAAAAATCGATTTGGACGCCACTTTTGGGCTTTATGTTATGAATACATATTATGCCAATTCAAGCAGCGAGTATTCTGGAGGAACTTATGCAATTCCATTTTCTCTCGGCTTAAGATTCTATTTTAATAAAAGAGATAGAGCTTCGGGATTTTTCCTTCTTCCAAAAATAGGGGCTACTATATTTGCCACTAAAGGAAATGAAACCGCAATAGTAGACGGTAATAGAGGCGACACGGTTAAAAAGAATTCAACTTTATTTGATTTTTATGTTTCTACAGAAATGGGATTTAGAATAGATATGTCAAGGAAATTGGGAATTACAAGCGGAGTGCGTCCTTTTATAGATATCTCTTTGCTTGATATTGGAGTTTCATATTCCTATATATTCAGGTTTATTCCTTTGCCGAGACTTGCTATAGGAGTGTTATTTTGATTGCTGTTTTTTATTATTGTTTTGAATTTTATAATTTAATTAAAAAATGATAAATATTAAGAATTAAGGACTGATTTTTGTTATTATGAAGAAAATATTTATAATCATATTTTTTAATATAATCTATATGAATTTATATTCTAACGGCATACCTTTATCAACCGTTTCCGATACGAATACATATCATTATATGAAAGGAAGGCAAATGATAAATGTCAACTTTTCGAGCGGATATGCGGGATTTTTAACGGGATTTCTAAACGCCGTGACTTATGATTATGAGGTTATCACAAATTTTGCAAAACTTAATTTAAATCTTCTGATTCCCGGAATTTCAAAATATTTGCATAATATGAATTTTAAGGGAAGTATGTGGTATATTCCTAATGTCGCATATACATATTTGCATCATACCAATTTAGGATTTGAATTTTCAATGGGCGTTCAATCTATGAGTTTTAATCTTACGGCGCCGAGTAGTAAAATCGGAGGAATTTTAGACGAAAATACTACCGATGTTCCTTACGGAGATTCGACTTTTGAAAGCTCTTATACATATATTCCCATTACTTTGGGAGTTAAACTTTTTACGGGCAAATCAAGAAGGATGGTAAACGCGTTTAGAATTGGATTCGAACCCGTAGTTTACTCTTTAAAAACTAAAAACGCCATAAATGGAGAAACTACGGAAAAAACTTACCGCAATTTTAATATGTATATATCTTACGAATTAGGTTGGAGTATAGAATTATTTCCAACAAGAGAATGGCCCGTTAAGCCTTATCTTGATATATCGTTATTTGAAATAGGTTATTATGTAAAATCTTCGGCTCATATTCTCTATGGAGATACGCGAAACGCATTTTTATCTTTCGGAGCGGGAACAACTTTAGTAGATTTGCCTGTTCCTTCGATTTATGAAGCTCCGTATTTGCCATATATATTTGGAATAAGATTTATTTTACTGCCGAGAATAGGCTTTAGTATGAGGTTTTAAATATGAAGCGTATATTAATTGTTATTACATTGACGCTTATATTTAGCGGACTATCCTTCGCTCAAGGCGATTTTATATCGGGTTATGATATTATAGATATTAAGCCGATTGAAACGAATATTTTTGTCCCTTTTATAACCAATTTGCAAACCAACAGTATTTTTTCAAATTCGCTTTTTATACCAGGAGCAAATATTTACGGGGGAGCGTTTACTCATAAACATTCGATTGGAATAGATTTTGGAACTACCATATTCTCAACTCTTACGGCGCCTTTCTTATTTAATTTGACTTACGAACAACCAGACGGCGCATCTCGCAAAGCGTTGGACGGAAAATTCGGATTCAGATTCGTATATACTTACGGATTATTGGAAAAAATGGATTTGGACATTACTTTGGGAATGTATTTTATGAATACTTATTATACCAACGCCTCTTCCTATTATAGCGGAAGCGTTTACGCTATTCCTTTTTCCGCAGGAGTGCGATTTTATTTTAATAAAGGAAATAGTTCTACGGGATTCTTTTTACTTCCTAAACTTGGCGGAACTTTTTTTATAACTAAAGCGAATCTATATTCTTTGAATAATACGGAAAACAAAGATATTTTTGTATTTGACAGATACCTTTCTCTCGAAATGGGATTTAGAATAGATATTTCAAGAACTTTGGGAGTTACGAGCGGAGTGCGTCCTTTTATAGATATTTCTATAATGGATATAGGCGTTTCTTATATTTATTTATTAAGATTCGTCCCTTTGCCGAGATTTAGCATAGGAATATTATTTTAAAATATAATTTTGATAATATGGGGAAAATATTTATTATGATTAAAAAATTTGTTTTAATTTGTTTTATATATTTTTGTTTAAGTTCTGTCGCTACGGCTATAGAAACAGGTTTATATATTTCGCCAAAATTCATATTTTCGGTTTCGAGTTTGAATGTAAGCAATAGAAACGTTAATAATTTATTTATAGGGGCTGGAACTTCGATAGGTTATAATTTTAATGTCCTCCATCAACAAGCCCCCGTCAGATTAGAATTTGAATATTTATATAGAGACGGCTTAAACAGAAATTTATATTCGGATTCCGATGTAAGCAGTATGAATGCGCATACTTTTTTATTCGGGGCATATTATGATTTTAATTTTTTTAGAGTAGATTATAATTCTTTAGAGGAAAGCGTAATTTATAGAGACGGAAAGAGACATTTAATGAGCGTTTATTTAGGAATCCTTTTTGGGGCGGATTTGGAACAGTATATTTTAAATACTATAGTTGAAAAAATAGGAATGGTTAGTATAGCGAATTATTATAATAAGTCTAAATTTAATTTCGGTTTAGGATTGGGTTTTGCCGTCAATATAACCACTTTAATTACGGCTGATATAAGCTATAGATTCATAATCGATACGGAAGTTAAAATGAAGAATGATATTATAATGGCTTTAAGATTTAATTTTTAATTTTGCTTTGATTTAAATAAATAATTGGAGAATATAATTAATGAAAAAATATTTATTATTGATATTTATATGTTTAGCTTCAAACTTATTTGCCGTATCCCCGAAAGGGCTTTACTTATCTCCTAAATTTATGTTTAGCCATGACGCGAATAATGTTTATATAAAAGACAACGGTTCAAAAGGTTATTATAATTATTTGGGACTTTCGGTAGCTTTAGGGTATGGAATAACTACGGAAAATACGGTATCTCCCGTTAGATTGGAATTTGAATATTCTATAGGAAAGGCTGTAGGAATAAATGATAATATTTTATTTCATACTTTGCTCGGAACGGTATATTACGATATAAATTTCTTTTTCACGGATATAGAAATTAATGAAGACTCTAAAAGTAATATATTAAAAAATCAATATCCTTTATTTTCTATTTTTTTGGGTTTTTCGATAGGAACTAAAATCAATACCCAATTAAATAGAAAAATAGATTTAAATATCGATACGCAAAATACGGTGGCGGATAATAAATTAAATGTTTCAAGAAGCGCCGTAGTATTCGGATTCTCGGGAGGTTTTTCGTTTAATATAAGAAGTTGGCTTGCTGTAGATATGGGATATAGATTTATAATAGATGTTACTCCGAGATGGTATCATGAAGTTCTTTTGGGACTTAGATTTACCATTCCGAAGTTATAAT
>NZ_SJDU01000508.1 GCF_005518285.1 Brachyspira catarrhinii
TCTATATCATATTCATCATATACATCATTTTGTATAAACTCTTTTAATATATCAGCAATTTTTTCATAATACAAATTTCTATTTTCTATATCATTGAGTTTATTATATAAATTGGCAATATTTTTTAATACATAAAAATCATTTTTAGAAAAATCAATATATTTTGTATAAAAGTATATAGCTTTACTATATTCATTTATATTTTCATAAAATTCAGCAATTCTTCTGCTGCAGCTAAGATTTCCTTTTTCAAAAGACTTATTATAATAATTAATAGCTTCTTCATAGTTTTTTATTTCCTCATAAATATAGGCAATGTCAGAATAGCAACTTGAATCATCAGGATATATTTGTATGATAGTTTTATATGTATCTATTGCCTTATCATAGTTTTCATCTTCTGCATACATTCTAGCTATATTTTTATAACTTTCTCTAGATATTATTTTATACAATTCTTCAGCTTTATCATACTCTTTATATGTCTTGTAAAAATCAGCAAGCTTCTCTCGGCATGGCATAATATATTGAATGCCGTAAAAGCTCCTTTCTTCGATTCTTAAAGTATACGCCTGAACTATATCATTATAAGCCTCACTTCCTTTAAAATCTTTTTCTTCTATATCTAAAGGTATAATTTTTAAAGGGTATGATATATCGTATAAAATACTTGCTTTTAAAAATTGAATAGCTTCTCTATTTTTACCAACCTTTTTATACAAATCATATATGGACTTTATTATATGCTGTCTATGATATCTATAACATTCAATATCAATACAACTGTCTTGATAAATATGCCATGATTTTTCATAACTTTTTATAGCTTCATCATATTGTTCATTTTTTTCATAACTTAATCCTAAATAATGTATATAATTAGCTTCTTCCCGACGGGATATTGAATATTTAAAATATTCTGATTCTCTAAAATCTTTTATAGTTTTTTTAAAAATTTCTATTGCAGCATCATAGTTTCCTAAATATAAATTCACTTTTCCAAATGTATAATAATATTTTTCTTTATGATTTTTTATTATTTCGCTATGATTTATTTTATAAGCCTTTTTATAATAGTATAGAGCTTTGTTATAATCTCTATTAGTATATAAATTTATGCCTCCCAGTAAATACCAGTATTCCGAATCATTATTATTTAATTCAATAGCATTTTCTATTAATTTGCATATCTCTTGTATATTGATTTTAGCAGAAAAATGATAAATACTTGAATCTTTATAATATAAAGAAGCAAGATAATACATAACTTTATCTTTTTGATAATTTGAATCTAAAAGTTTTGCAAATATTTTTTCTGCTTCTTCTATATAATTGCTGTCATATTCCATTAATCCTAACATAAATAATAA
>NZ_SJDU01000509.1 GCF_005518285.1 Brachyspira catarrhinii
TTTAATACATCCACAGGCAATACCCTATTTGGGTCTTGGTTAGCGTAAGTAGGGTCGTATCCGCCATGCGCTGTCTCTCCCATATTGTCTATAGAATATCTTCCGTATTTTGAAGCCGAAGAAGATTCTATATGGTCTGGATTTCCAGAAGGAACTATTCCCCCGCTCGTTACAAGCGCAATTTTAGCTTTAGTTATATCCGCTATAGCCTCTCCAGGAGTCACTCTATCGAAATCTGGCATCGGATATTCCGTAGAAAAAGTTTCCGCTTTAAGTTTTTTAACAAGCATTTCAACGGCTCTTTCCGCTCCGTTCTTTTCTCTAAACAATACTTTACGAACGCCCCTCGCTATATAACCTTCTTCTTCAGAAGTGCCTATTTCTTCATTTTCAAGAAGTTTTTTAGACAATTTAGCAATTTTTGGCAAAGCGTCTCTCATACCAGCGGCGCTATTTTTAGTAGATATTATATAAACATCCTTTTTGAACATATCGGCTCCGGGATTTTCTATATACATCCCCGTAACGGCTGGAATCTTTAATTCGTCTTGAACCATTTTAGAAACAGTTCCGCATGCAGTTCCATAACGACCAGCGTTAAAAGCTGGACCCGCCACGACTAAATCTGGGCTAAAACTTTTAATCATATCCAAAACTTCTTTTTTAGCTTTTTCAAGATTTTCGTTAAAATAAGAGTCCCCGCATATTACCGTTCCCACTACTTTAGCGGTAATTCCGCTTTTCTTTAATTCGCCTTCAAGCCCCGCTCCAGGACCTACGACTCCATCTCTTTTTTCTGGCGCTATATCCGCCTTCTCTTCGCCTCCTATATTGGCAAAGAATTGATTAATGTAATGAACAATTTTATATTCTGGCATTTAAGCTCTCCTAATTTTTTAATTTAGGCAACCCCTATAATTAATGTTTAATAGAGGCTGCCAAGTTATTTAAAAACCAAACTGGTTTTAATTCAATGGATTTTATTTTAGAGAATTATTTTTTGTTTATTTTTAAATTTAGTTATTATTTGTATTGGCAGTTTTCATCGCGCATCTTTTTAATTTCCGCAATGATTTCGTCCACATTCAAAGTCATTTCAGCCATACCTATCTGCTCGTCATAAACCGCAGGGTCAACCGCTTCTTTGAATTCGGGTTCTACCGCATGATAGGCGGCTAAACCTAACGAAACATTAGCCAAAGCTCCAGCGTAAGTAGGGTCTCCTATCATAACCGTTTCGGCTGCTAATCCCGTAGCTTCGGCTTCCGCCGCTCCAAATAATAATACTAAATTCTCGCCTCCAAATTTCTCGGCAAACTCTTTAATTCTCTTTTGATTCTCCAAATCCATCGCTCCTGCGGCTGTTCA
>NZ_SJDU01000510.1 GCF_005518285.1 Brachyspira catarrhinii
TTGATTTTGAATCTCTTCCCGAACAATTTGTATTGAAAGTAAATTGGGGCAGCGGGCAGAATATAATAGTAAAAGACAAATCGAAATTGGATATAGCGGACGCCAAAAACAAATTAAACGAATGGTTGAAGCCTTTTTCAAATCATTATTATTACAGTTATGAATGGCAGTATAAAGATATAGAGCCAAAAATTATATGCGAAAAATATATTGAACAAATGGACGGCAATTTATTCGATTATAGAGTATTTTGTTTTAATGGAAAATCTAATTTTATATTAGTCGATATGGATGCTTCAAGATTTAACGAAGAAGGAAAATATTTAAGAAGTGTATATACTACTAATTGGGAAAAATTAAAAAATGTTACAATATATCATAAATATTATGATGGCAATATTGATAAGCCTGTATTTTTAGAAGAGGTTTTAAAAATCTCAAATAAATTATCAAGCGATTTTTTACATGTTAGAGTGGATTTTTATATTATAAATAATAAACCTTTTGTTGGAGAGTTAACTTTTACTCATCAAAACGGAATTGGAAAATTTATGCCACAGGAATACGATTATAAATTTGGCGAATTATTGAAATTGCCTAAAGAAAAAAGAATAGAATACGATTTTGCGGATAAGGAAACTTTTATAAAACAATCTTGTATTTTAGAGCCTGTGTCTTACGATTATAAAAGATTAGAAAGAGAATTATCGCTTAAAAATAACGTAAAAAATAACGAAACGATTTCAAATAACGATTACGAAAAGTTGAAGTTAAATTGCAATTGGTGGACGCTTTTTGGAATATCGAACAACAGCGAATATTTGAGATTGACTTTATTTGGAATTAAAATTTCAATTAAAATGAATAAAGAAAAAATTGATAAATTGGCGTGGTGGATACCGATTAGAAAATGGCGAGATAATTTTAGAAACAAATTCTTTGATAAATTCATAGGGGGGGGGGTAAATAATGGCTTTAAATTTTTATATCCTCTTCGTTTTGGATTAGATTTGAATTATTGATTATAATAACAGAATTTACAATTTTTTGTTTTTTAGTTTTTATACTTGAAAAATACGATATTTATACTACAATATAATTTATTAATTGGAGAAAAATTATGAATGAAAAATATAAATCCGCAGTTCATTATATTATAGATAGTTGCAAAAATCCGTTAACTTTAGGCTCGATAAAACTTAATAAAATATTATTTTATTCGGACGGAGAAATATTTTTAAGAGATAAAAAATCTATAACGAACGATATTTATATTAAAAGACAATTCGGTCCCGTTCCAAAAAATATAATAAATATATTAAAAGAACTTGAAAAAGAAGGCAAAATTGCAATATCGAAAAAGAAA